>JAIVXD010000384.1:0-2751 GCA_048636195.1 Anaerolineales bacterium | reverse complement strand
GGCGGCGCTGAACGTTGAACCCTGAACCTGTGAACGCTTACGATAAATGTTCCGGGCATTCTATTATAGAAAAAAACCCTGATAGTCAAATGTTTTAAAAGTTTCCAGCAATTATCATTATGCCTTGTCTTTTTTGATGATATTGATATACTTCTATCCTTGTTTTGAATTAAACACTTATTAGGTCATAATACGATATGCAAATGAAGATTGGAGTCCTTTCGGATACACACCTGGGGGGTGTGACTAAATGGTTCAGGGAGATCTATGACAGATATCTGTCTGATAAAGACCTCATTTTGCATGCCGGAGACGTTGTTTCAACCGAGATTGTCGATTTCTTGAGCCAAAAAGATTTTAAAGGCGTTTATGGAAACATGGATCCCATTGAAGTTCAGGAACGGCTTGCAGCTAAAAGTGTGATAGAATTAGGCCCTTATCGCATAGGTCTTATCCACGGATGGGGGGCTTATGCGGGCCTTGAAGATCGCATTTGGGCGGAGTTTGAGAACGTGGATGTTATTGTGTACGGGCATTCGCACCACACAGCAAATCATTTAAGGGATGACGTGCTTTTATTTAACCCGGGGACTGCGACCGGTTTTAGTTCATCAGGCACACACAGCATAGGGGTTCTGGAACTTGATCGTACGATTCGCGGCAAAATTATCACATTGGATGATTAAGCGATGAAGGTACTTTGGGCACCGTGGAGAATGGAATACATCTTGTCCGACAAGGAAGAGGGAGAATGTATTTTCTGTCCGGGAGACAATCGAAACCAGGATCAGGCGCGGTTATTCCTATATGTAGGATCACTTACCTTAGTTATAATGAATCGCTTCCCATATATTAATGGGCACCTCCTGGTGGCACCTGCGCGTCATGTTCCTGATTTGGAATCCCTTACAGAGAAGGAAACCCTTGACCTGCTGCTTATGGTTCGCAGGTCCATTGAGGTGTTAAAGAAAGTAATGAGTCCTGAAGGTTTTAACGTTGGGTTAAACCTCGGTAGTGTTGCCGGGGCTGGTGTGGAGGCGCATTTACACTTTCACATTGTGCCCCGTTGGAATGGCGATACAAATTATATGAGCGTTTTGGGGGAGGTGAGAGTAATTCCCGAGCACATCGCGGAGACCTATGGGAAACTCCTGCCTCATTTTAGGAAGTTCAAACAGTTTCCTGGAGGTGGCGAATGAATCATCTGAAATGGATATTAGGTATTTTGTTGCTAATGCTTGCCTTTATTGTGGCAGTTCAAAACTATGAAACCCTGGTAAGTCCTGTTTCGTTTAAATTAAACTTCTATTTTTTCGAGTACCAAACGTCGGGGATGCCCCTGTCTCTTGTTGCTATTATTACTTTTCTTATTGGTCTTTTTTCTGCATGGATTTACGGTATTAGAGAACGGTTTGGTCTCAAAAAACAGATCAAATCCCTCATGAAAGAAGCCCAGGGAAAGGATAATGAGCTGAATTCTCTTAGAAATCTCCCCGTGACCACCGACGATATAATCTCAGATCAGACCACTGAGGAAGAATGAAAAGCCCGGTAAGGAGATGAATCATGTGGAATACGGTATGGCAATGGTCCCTTGATCCGGTCAACCAAAGGTTATTATTGGGGACTGTTATTGCCTTTGGAATTGGCTTGATTGTCGGCAGATGGATACATCGAACCAAAGACGTGAAGGGCGAATCAATGACGAGTAAGGGAGATAAGGCCTTCTTCAAGGGGGTCCAGTACATGCTCTCCAATGACCACGACCAGGCGATCGAGGAATTCACCAAGTCGGTTCAAGTCAATTCTGATACAATAGAGACCTATGTGGCGCTCGGCAACTTGTACCGCTCAAAGGGAGATATCGATAGGGCAATACGTATTCGCCAGACCATCATTTTGAGACCTAATATTGACGATCAAACAAAACTCAGGGCCCTTTTCGACTTAGGCGTGGATTATCGGAAGGCGGGATTTTTAAACCGTGCCCTAAAAACTTTTTTAAAAGTGACCCAAAAGACCCCTTCCGATGTAAAGGCTCTGGAAAACATTGAAAGAATTTACGAAGAACTGAAAGATTGGGACAATGCATACAGGACACGCCAAAACCTCGCCGGGATAACTAAGGGTGATTATCGTCACATTCTTGCCCATCACCTTGTGGAGATGGGAAAGGTTGCTCAAGAGAAAGGGGAACTTAACAGCGCAAAACCCCTTTTCAATAAAGCCATATCAACTCATAGGGAATGTGTCGATGCCTACCTCCATCTCGGAGACCTCTATTTCAAAAAAAAGGACTATAAAAGGGGGATTTCAACCTGGAAAAAGGCCGTAGAGGCAGCACCCCAATTTTCGTTTCTTCCCTATCGTCGTCTTGAAGGAGCCTATACAAAGATGAAGGACCTGAAGCCCATCGGGGACTTCTTGAAGGAATGTGCCCAGTCAAACGCCGATGCCTTCACACACTTGGCCCTGGCCCGTTATCTCTACAATGAAAACGACATTGATGATGCCCTTGACCAGATACGCATTGCTCTGGAATTGGCGCCTTCCTTTTGGGAGGCCAGGAAGTTTAGAGGGGAGATACTCCTTGCTGATTACAGGGAAAAAGACGCACTCACTGATTACAAGGAACTTATGGAACACCTAAACGTGGCCTACCTGAGGTTTCAATGCACAGAATGCGGTTTTATACCCGGTGAGCTTCAGTGGCAATGCCCACAGTGCAAGACCTGGGACTCCATTCAATTG
>JAIVXD010000383.1:0-2761 GCA_048636195.1 Anaerolineales bacterium | reverse complement strand
GAAGTAGAGAACTCATGCGATTTAAAAAGACTAAGGATGAAGAGCCAAGGCTGGGTATTACACCGCTGATCGATATTGTCTTTTTACTTCTGATCTTTTTTATGGTGACCTCTCATTTTAATATGGCTTCTGGTATTTCCATAAGACTGCCCAAGGTGACGCAGCGGGCGTTTAATAAAGACAGTGAAAAAATCACACTCATGATCGACAGAGAGGGCCGCACATATCTAAAGGGGGATATAATCGATCTTAAAAAACTCGCAACCGAGCTGAAGGGTCTGGTTGTGAAGGAGGGCCTGATTCACCTTCTTTTGGAGGCCGACAAAGACGTAGCTCACGGAAAAGTGGTTCAGGTTATGGACCTTGCAAAAAGAGCCGGAGTGTTATCTATTATTATCGCAGCCGATTGGAAACCTGAAAAGGTGTTCTAAGTTGAAGCCCAAGAAGAGAAAGTTTTGGAAATTTGCACTGCTTATCCTGTGTTTCCTGGCGCCCCTTTTGGCCTGGCTGGGATTTGGCGACAATGGTCTTATCCACCTTTACCACAAGGAAATGGAACGACAGGCCCGCGTTGAGACAATACGCCAGCTTGCTGAGGAAAATCAGAGTATGCTTGAAGAGATACGCCGCCTTCGCACTGACATGAAATACATAGAATCAGTGGCAAGAAAGGAACTCAACCTTATTAAACAAAACGAGATCGTCTACCGATTTGACAAAAAAGACAATCACGACAATACTGTAAAAGACATACAATCAGGGATATCAGAAAGGGAGGTACAGGGTGATGGAGAAATCAAATGATCTTTTAGGCGAAATCTTGAACTGTGGGCCCTCACAGGGCACCTTTTTTTTGGTCCTCCAAAAGATGAAAGAAGAGGGACGGTCCAGCGAGGTTATCAAGGAATGTCAAAAGGCCCTGAGTCTCTACCCTGACGACCTCCGCCTGCGCACCTTGCTGGCTGAATCTTACCTGGACCTGGGATTTATCGGCCTGGCAGAAACAGAACTTGCCACGGTTACTTCACGCCTCGGAGATCTGGTGTCAGCATATAAGCTTCAGGCCGAGATTTACACCAAACAACAGAGGACTGAAGAGGCCGTTTGGGCATTGAACCAATACCTTGTACACAGGCCGGATGATCATGACGCACTTGATCTCCTGGGTAAGATAAAATCAGGAGTGGAAGGAGAAAAGCCCAAAGAGACGCAGGCCGTAGAGGATTTTGCCCACACGGAAGAGGAGAGGGTTGAAGATATAGTAAATTCACAAGAAGAAGATATATTGGAATCTGTAGTGATCCCTGAAGATATCACGCGTGCCTTAGAAGAGGATATTGAAGAAGAAGTAGTAGTTGCAGAATTACCTGAAGAACGGTTTGATCAGGAAGGGAAAGATGAATTTGCTGAGCTGGCAACAACTGAGCTTGCAGAAATCTACTACAATCAAGGACTAATCAATGAGGCCATAAACACATATGAATTGGCCCTGTTAACCAACCCCGATGACAAAACTTCCATGGAACGTCTTGCTGAGTTAAAGGCCCTGAATGTTGATAAGCCGGAGCAACAGACTGCTGCGGATGATATCCTCAGGGAAAGAAAAAAAAGAATGGTCACGGTTCTGGAAGAATGGATGGACAAGATCCAGAAATTAAGCCATGCCTGATAAGACACTCAATTTTGACTTTGCAGCCACATGCATTGGAAGCGTGCCTTTTCAAGACATTGAAGGCACTTGCCGGGATATCCTGAATCATCTGCCTGTAATGCCCTTTTGGCCGCAGTTTGTAAAACGCAGCCACTTAGAAGACATGATCATCCAATTCAGTGAGGGGCTCCCACTCCTGAGGATAATTGAAGAGAAAAGATCCCTTGTCATATCCGAAACAGGTAATACGGAATCGGAACTCGTTGACTTTTATGAGCATTTCCTGGCCCAGGATACAGATCACTTCGCCGTTGGCAGAGACTATGCCCCCGGACTTTACACCCTTTTAGAAATCATTGACCAGGGTGCGATCCAAAGTCCCTGTATAAAAGGTCAGACTGTCGGGCCTGTCACTTTTGCAGCGGCTGTCACCGATGTAAATGGCAATTCAGTGCTTCACAACCCCGAACTCCTGGAGGCCATGACTCAAGGCCTGGCCATTAAAGCGCTCTGGCAGGTTCAAAAACTTGCCAGCTCCGGGAAAAAAACGGTCATTTTTCTGGATGAGCCCTACCTTTCCGGCTTTGGATCTGCCTTCACATCCATTCAACGCCACGAGGTCGTTGATCTGCTTAGCACGGTCATCCATTACCTGAAAGATAACTCAGATACCCTGGTGGGCATTCATTGCTGCGGAAACACAGACTGGTCTATGATCGCAGAGGCGGGCCCGGACATAATCAACTTTGATGCCTTTGAATATTTGGATTATTTCCTGCTTTATCCGGATGATATTGTGCGATTTCTCAAGAAAGGCGGCACAGTGGCCTGGGGGATTGTCCCCACATCAAACTTCACCGGTGATGAATCAGTGGAAGATCTTTTTTCAAAACTTGATGAGGGGCTCAACCGCATTTATGAATGGGGCATTGATCCTGCCATACTCTCCGAAAGATCCATTCTCACCCCGGCCTGCGGCATGGGTACCATGACACCGGAAGCCTCAAAAAGGGGCTTCGACCTTCTGTCAAACTTATCCCAAAAACTAAAATCCCCCTCAATCCCCCTTTGAAAAAGGGGGAAGACTTATTCACCCTTTCTTAAAGGGGA
>JAIVXD010000382.1:0-2765 GCA_048636195.1 Anaerolineales bacterium | reverse complement strand
TGGAAATCGATGGTCGCTCGGATATTTTTTCCCTTGGCATAGTGTTTTTTCAGCTATTGACCGGCCAGCTCCCCTTTGGTGGTAAAACCCTAACAGAACTTTTTTATCAAATCACTCAAGCAAAACATCCCTCTCCGCGGCAAATAAACCCAAAGGTGATAAGACCCTGCGAGCAACTAATTGATAAGGCTCTGGCAAAAGATCCGGATCAACGGTTTCAACGGGCCGGCAATTTTGCCAAGTATTTAAGAATTCTCGCCGGAAAAATTGATGAAGCCAGAGCAAAAAAATAAGGTTCAGCGCAAAAAAAATTGTACCCGGAAACATGAACTTTCTCGTTCCGGATACAATTTTTATAGTAGCTGACAGTGACGGAAAAGAATTCCGTCACTTCTTATTGTTAAAGCTTAGAGGAACTTCCCTACATCATTCCCCCCATACCACCCATACCACCCATGCCGCCTCCAGGAGGCATTCCGGGCATGTCGTCCTTTTCTTTTGGTTGTTCCGCAACCATAGCTTCGGTGGTTAACAGCAGAGACGAAACCGACGCGGCATTCTGCAGGGCAAATCTCGTGACCTTGGTTGGATCAGTAATGCCAGCCTTCAAAAGGTCTTCATATTCGTTCTTTTCCGCGTTGTAGCCAAAGGCGCCTTTTTCCCCTTTGACTTTTTCTACCACCACAGACCCTTCAGCCCCGGCATTATTTACAATCTGGCGAATCGGTTCCTCAAGGGCCCTCATCACAAGATTAACGCCGGATTGTTCCTCGCCTTCCAATTTCAACTTAGCAAGCGCTGGAAGTGTCCGTATGAAGGCAACCCCGCCTCCGGGGACAATCCCCTCCTCCACAGCAGCCCTTGTGGCATTCAGGGCATCTTCCACTCTGGCCTTCTTCTCTTTCATTTCGATCTCTGTGGCCGCACCCACGTTGATCACCGCCACGCCACCGATCAATTTGGCCAGTCTTTCCTGAAGTTTCTCTCCATCATAGTCGGATGTCGTTTCGTCGATCTGTGCCCGGATCTGTTTGACCCTGCCCTCCAGATCACTCCGACTTCCGCCGCCATCCACGATCGTTGTATTGTCCTTATCAATTGTGATTGTTTTGGCCGTACCGAGATCGTTCAAGGTAATATTTTCCAACTTCAGACCCAGGTCCTCTGATATTACTTTGCCGCCGGTTAGGATGGCAATATCCTCTAACATGGCCTTTCTCCGGTCACCAAACCCAGGGGCCTTTACTGCCGAACACTGCAGGGTCCCTCTCAACCTGTTGACCACTAATGTGGCAAGGGCCTCGCCTTCCACGTCTTCGGCAACAATCAGGAGTGGCTTTCCCATCTTGGCAATCTGCTCCAGGATAGGAACCAGGTCCTTCATGGTGCTTATCTTTTTCTCATGAAGCAAAACATAAGGCTCTGTTAAACTGCATATCATCTTTTCCGCGTCGGTGACAAAGTAAGGAGAGAGGTAGCCGCGATCAAACTGCATACCTTCAACCACTTCCAGGGTGGTATCCATGCTTTTTGCTTCCTCCACCGTAATGACACCTTCTTTGCCAACCTTGTTCATGGACTCGGCAATGATGTTCCCGATGGTTGCGTCATTGTTGGCTGATATGGTTCCCACCTGGGCGATCTCTTCCTGGTCCTTGGTAGGTTTGGATATCTTTTTCAGCTCGGCCACTGCGACCTCTATGGCCTTCTCAATTCCCCGTTTAATGGCCATGGGATTGACTCCAGCCGCCACCAGCTTTGAGCCGTCCCTGTACATTGCCTGTGCCAGGACCGTGGCTGTGGTTGTACCGTCTCCGGCTACGTCAGATGTTTTGGATGCAACCTCCTTGACCATCTGAGCACCCATATTTTCAAATTTATCTTCCAGCTCAATTTCCTTGGCTACTGTAACACCGTCTTTTGTGATAGTGGGTGCGCCAAAGGATTTATCCAGAATGACATTCCTGCCCTTTGGTCCCAATGTGACCTTGACTGCGTCGGCAAGGGTATTGATACCTCTGAGCATTGATTCTCTGGCCTTTGTATCGTATCTAATCTCTTTTGCCATATTTATAATCCTCCCTCATTTTTTGATTGTGGTTAATTAAAAAACCCCAGAATACGTTTATTCTACGATTGCGATGATATCATCTTCTCTCATGATCAGGTGTTCATCACCCTCTATGTTGATCTCTGTTCCTGCATATTTTCCAAACAAGATCTTATCGCCTTCCTTGACTTCAAGAGGCTGCTGGTTCCCATTGTCCAGTATTTTGCCTTTGCCAACGGCCATGACTTTACCCTCTACGGGTTTCTCCTTTGCCGTATCAGGGATAATAATACCACCCTTTGTTTTCGCTTCTTCTTCCACCCTTTTTACAATTACACGGTCATGCAATGGTCTTACTTTCATCTTAACTATCTCCTTCCAATATGAATAATTTATGGTTCAACTTCATTTGATTTCTGAAAATACCTCTTCTCACCTCCTTTGGATTACATATATCTCCATCCTCCTTTCTGGGGATGTTAATTATTAGATTCAGATAAAGAAAACCTCCCTTTTTACCCGATTTTTAAAAGAGAGGGATAAAGACGTAACAGATGAAAAATAAGGACAACCTGTCAAATGTCAAGGGGCGTTAAAAAAAATGTTAAAAGATCGGAACCGTTCACGGGTTCAAAGGTTCAGAGGTTCAAAGGTTGCATTCTCATCACCATACGTCATTTTGTAAACGTTTTGTACGGGAAAACCGACCGCTTCC
>JAIVXD010000381.1:0-2769 GCA_048636195.1 Anaerolineales bacterium | reverse complement strand
TCTCAAGAATTATGAAGAGCGCAAAGCGACCAACCGTGAACCTATAACCGTGAACCCAGAACCTGAATAGTTACAAGATGTTTACCATTAACCCAATATTTTAAAAAGGAGGAGAAAGCTATGTCTAATAGTACATACAAGATTATCGAACTGGTAGGAACAAGTGATAAATCGTGGGAAGAGGCCGCCAGGGCCGCAATTGAAACTGCGGGAAAAACTCTTAAGGAGTTGAGAATTGCCGAAGTCACCAAACTGGATGTGACTGTCGAAAATGGCACGATAAAGAATTACCGGGCAAGAATCAATGTGTCATTTAAGGTTCTCGCGTAAGTTAAAAGTGAAAATATGGAAAAGGGCCCGTGATTCTTCTTGGGCCCTCATCACCTTCACTCCCCCACAGTTTTTCACCTATGCATCCGGGTATTCCGAATTCCCCCCCCTTTGCAAAGGGGGATTGAGGGGGATTTTTCGTAACTACTCAGGTTCAGTTGTAATAATTTGATGTACTATGGATAAAAAAATCAGAATTCTGTTCGTGGATGATGAAGAGCGGCTTAGAGATACCTGTAGCAGGCTCTTGACTGGCAGGGGGTATGACGTAACCACAGCTGAAAACGGTCAGGTGGCACTTGAAATCCTTGCCAATGTATCTTTGGATCTCATCCTGCTCGATCTGAAGATGCCGGTTATGGGCGGAGAAGAGGCCCTGGAAATAATTGCCAAAAAACATTCGGATATACCGGTAATTATCATTACAGGCCATGGAACTATTGATACTGCAATTGAGTGTATGAGAAAGGGAGCCTATGATTTTATTACCAAACCCTTTGACATAGAGCAGCTTTTGCTGACCATTGAAAGGGCCTTAGAAAAGAGAAGGCTTGAGCAACAGGCCAGGCAATATCAAGATGAAATTCTCCGTACCATTTCTAAACTCAACAGTGAACAGAAACGCCTGAAAACCATTATCAACTGTATGGTCAATGGCGTCATGGTAACCAACCGAAACCTCGAAGTGGTTCTTCACAACCCTGCCCTTATAAGACTTATGGGAATTTCAGGGCTTATAAAAAAGCCCGTCCCAATCAGCAGGATCATTAATGACGAATCCCTGATCAACACTCTCAAGCAGATTGTGAACGAGGAATCTCCGGAAAACGAATTTGTTTCCCAGGAAATCAATATTGGTAATAATGTCTTTAGAGCCATTTCAGCCCCAACCTTGCGCGCGGACAGGGATCTGTTCTGGGCCGTGGATGGAGCTGTGACAGTACTTGAAGATATCACCGCGTTCAAACAGCTTGATCAAATGAAGACAGACTTTGTTAATATGGTGGCCCATGAACTTCGCAGTCCACTTGTGGCAATCAAACAGCAAAACAATGTGCTTTTGGAAGGCTTATGTGGGCCCTTAGGGGAAAAACAACATGAATTCGTAAGCAGAGGATCAAACAAGATAGATTCCCTCCTTGAACTTATTAACGACCTTCTTGATGTGGCCAAAATAGAGGCAGGCAAATATGTCCAGCGCCGTGTCCCCACCGATATAGGTAAGATCATAGAAGATACCGTGGCCCTGATGGATTCGAGGGCCAAAGAAAAAGGCATTGCTCTCACTTTTTCTTTAAAGGATATCAAGCCGGTTCAGGCTGATCCGAAAAATATCGAAGAGATTCTCAATAACCTAATCAGTAATGCCATTAATTATTCTCCCGAAGGAGGCCAGGTGACTGTCAGTGCACAGGGGTTGGGCGAATATATGGAGATCAAGGTGGAGGACACTGGCGTGGGCATCTCCCCCGAAGAGCTTCCCAAGATTTTTGATAAATTTTACCGGGTTAAACACCCGAAGACACGTCAGGTTACGGGAACCGGATTAGGCCTTGCCATTGTTAAGGGGATTGTTGATGCCCACCAAGGTACCATTGACGTAGAAAGTGTTGTGGATAAAGGCACCATTTTTAAAATTCTTCTTCCAATGATCACGGAGTAGTTAAAACCGAGAACCACCTAGTTCCTCTTTGCATGGTCCATCACGTAAAGCACGTTGGACTTTGCCTTAAGCTCTTCCTTCAGTTCCTCTAATCTTTCCCGGTCACAATCACGCACCCTTATATAAACACGCCGATAACCTGCCTGCACATCCTGGCCACTCAGGATACTTACTAAGAGGCATCCATAATTCCTCATGATATCGGAAACTTCTTTGATGGAACCGGGGCGATCCTCCAATTGAAAAGCAAATTGGATCCCCGCCTTTTTTACACCGGTGAATAATACCAGCACCCGGAATATATCGGTCTGCGTGATAACACCTGCTACTTGTCCCTCATCATCCACAACAGGAGCACCCGATAATTTGTGTTCCAGGAGAATCTGTGCAGCTTCATCAATAGTATAATCGAGCGGGATGATAATTGGATCTTTAGTCATGATGTCGCTGATTTTGATTTCGGAGATTAAAAATAGAAGCTCATGGATTTCCAATGTGGTTACGTCTGAGGCTGAGGCCCTTTTCAGGTCCCTGTCCGTGACAATACCAACAAGTTCTCCGTTTTCCATGACCGGCAGGCGTTTAATTTTGTGCTTCCTGATAAGCCTGGCCGCATCTTGCATTGAATCGTTTACATCAACACTGATCACGTCTTTGGTCATCCAATTTCCGACTAACATTTCTTGTCTCCTTTATTTAACTCAAAGTTGTATAAAATTTGAATCCAAAACGGTATAGATTGGGCCAACCGTTTCTTGACGGCCCGATATATAGTG
>JAIVXD010000380.1:0-2776 GCA_048636195.1 Anaerolineales bacterium | reverse complement strand
AGAAAAAATCCAGTCTATTTCCTTTACCGGAAACCATGGAAAAAAGCTCAGTGAGGATTTTGGGGCATTATATGAATTTGAGACAATCAGCCAGGTCCTTGGCGCTATTTTCATAGTGCCGGAAGTAAAGACAATTATCAGTATGGGCGGCCAGGATACTGCCCTGCTGCAGATAAATCATTCTCAGGGTGACTGGGAACTGGAGTACTTCAATACGAACGGCCCATGTGCCTCAGGTACCGGGTCCTTCATTGATCAGCAGGCACAGAGATTAGCCACTTCCATATATGGCGGAAAGACGGATACATCCCAGGATCAGACAGACAAAATATTGGCCGATTTTATCGAACTTGGCCTGAAGAGCGAGAAGCCCGCTAATGTAGCATGCCGCTGCACCGTATTTACCAAATCTGACATGATTCACCTTCAGAACAAGGGAGAGAAGCTTGAGGATATTATTCACGGTCTGCATGTGGGAAACGCAAGAAACTACATGAGCACTATAGTCGCCAACCGGATACTTACTGAACCGATTATTTTCATCGGTGGGCTGTCACTGAACGAACTACAGGTAAGGGCATTTAGAAGCTATTTTCCTGAAGTGGTCGTCCCTCCCCATAACACCTCGGTAGGCGCTATTGGGGTTGCATTGCAGGCCCTTGATTCAGTTAGAGAAGATCAGGCGAATCCCAAGATACGAAAAATCACGGAAACTGAGCATAATATTTCGGTGCCAGTTGCATCCAGGCTGTTATTAAAGCAAACGGCATTTCCCGAGGACAACAAAATTCACCTGAAGGCCTTTCATAGGGAGGACCAGGTTTATCTGGGTATTGATATAGGATCAACCACCACCAAGTACGTCGTGATTAATAATGACCGCGAGATTGTCCACAAAAGTTATGTCCCCACCCAGGGCAAGCCCATAGAGGTCACTCAAATGCTTTTGAAGACCATTCGTGATGAGCTGGGGAAGAAGAGTCAAATTGCGGGCACGGTCACTACGGGTTCAGGCAGGAACGTGGTGGGGGACTTCCTCAATGTGGATCTGATCATTGATGAAATTACAGCCCATGCAAGGGGTGCGGTGGAGATAGATCCGGAGGTGGATACTATCTTTGAGATCGGTGGTCAGGACTCTAAATACATTTCCATTGCCAATACCTATCCACTCGATTTTGATATGAATAAGGTGTGTGCTGCGGGTACCGGGAGTTTTCTGCACGAGCTGGCCAACAAATACGGGATCAATATCGTGGATGAGTTCCAGGAAATCGCACTTTCATCGGAGACGCCAGTTAAACTCGCTGAAAGATGTACCGTTTTTATGGAGTCGGACCTGGTTTCCTATCACCAGAAAGGAGTCTCCCGGAAAGACCTCATTGCGGGATTGTGCTATGCAATCGTACACAATTACCTGAATCGTGTGGTGGGAAAAAGAAAGATAGGGGAAAGGGTCATGTTTTTAGGGGGCCCCTCCTTGAACAAAGGTGTAGTTGCTGCCTTTGAGGATGTCCTCGGAAGGGGTCTCGTGGTCCCCCGACACAGAGAGGTCTTAGGGGCCTATGGCGCGGCTATAAGTGTTCAGGAGAAAATGCTTCTGGAGAATAAAAATGAAAGTACCTTCAGGGGACTGGATAGCGCTATAAATGACCGAATGAACTACAAGGAAAAGATATGCCATGCGGACCCTCAATGCCACAACCAGTGCAAACTAAAGATATATGATTTTGATGGCCGTCGTAGTATCTGGGGCGGAGAGTGCGGTCGTTATGAGGTGGTAAAAATAAGGGGTACAAAAAAGGAAAATTTTTTCGAATTAAGGCAAAAAATCTGGCAGCCATACATGGACGGGGTTTATGAAGAATTACGAGGAGAACCCCTGATGGAGGTGGACAACCGGCCGACGATTGGGATGCAGAGGGCACTTGACGGTCTGCAGACAGGTATTTTGTGGGCCCATTTTTTTGATCAACTCGGGTTCCGGCTTGTCCTGACCCCGCCAACCAACTCGAAAATATCCAAAGTGGGCATTGAAAAAATGGTGGCGGAAACTTGCTATCCTGTGAAGGTTTCTCATGGTCACATCGCGGAATTGATAGGCAAGACAAGGTACCTTTTCATGCCCACCATGATCAATATGCCCACGCCTGAGCCATCGGAAACCGGGTTTTACTGCCCCATGATTCAGAGCAATTCTTATATGGTGCGTGTGGCTCTTGACTTAGATCCAACATCCATTTTGAGTCCGATTATCCACATGAAGTACGACCCCGATACCCTTGCCCTGGAGATTTCAGAACAGATCCAAAAAAAGTTGCACGTGAGCAAGTCTGAGATAAAAAGGGCTATTTATTATGCCCTTGACATGAATAATCAGTTTACCATGGAGCTTTGGCGTAAAGGCCGGGAGATACTTGAGGATCAAAGCCCTGATGAACCCATTATAGTGGTAACAGGCCGGCCATATAACCTCTATGATGAAAGGTTGAATCTGAGACTGGGGCAGAATCTATCCAAGATCGGAGTTAGTGCATTACCCATGGATTTTATTGACGTATCTTCTGTGGACCTGTCGGATTTTCCGTCCATGTACTGGGGCCTTGGGGCCCAGATATTGAGGACTGCAAAATTTATAGAAAGACATCATAACTATTTTGGGCTCCACCTGACCAATTTTAGCTGTGGCGCTGACTCTTTTTTAGAGCATTTTTACAAACATATAATGGGGAAAAAACCCTATCTCATTCTGGAGTTAGACGAGCACAGTGCTGTG
>JAIVXD010000379.1:0-2777 GCA_048636195.1 Anaerolineales bacterium | reverse complement strand
TACCGCCTGATTTCAAAGCCTTATCCGAGGCGAGCACGGGCGTAGATTGTGTACTCTGGCTCGAGTCCCGGCTTGCAGGATTTTGGCCGATGAAGGCTTGCAGCGTCAGGGCTGACATAGGGCTTTTATTTTGAAATAGCGAAAGGGGAATTACAGATGGATCGAAAATGGATTGTTTTTCTTGGCGTTTTGTTGATAACAGTGCTGTCCGTTGCTGGAATGTTCGTCGGGGTTGAAGTTGAGGCGCAGAAGGCGGCTGAGAATGACGCTGCGCAGGTTGGAGAAGGCAGCGGCTCAATGGAGCTGGATGTCGTCATCATTGATAATGAGGGATATAAAAAGGACAGGAAGGGGCCCGTTGAATTTAGCCACAGGAAGCATGCGCAGGACTACAGGGTACTGTGCTGGGAATGCCACCACGAATACAAAGACAAAGAAAATGTGTGGGCTCCCTGGGCTGAGACAAAGAAATGCCGGGAATGCCACGATCCGATAAAAAAAGAGATTACCGAAATAAAACTCCAAAAGGCCTTTCACTACAACTGTAAATTATGCCATAAGGCGTTAGCCGAAGAGGATAAAAAGACCGGTGCATACCAGAAATGCGCAGGTTGCCATAAGAAGCAGCCATAAGGAGCCATCGCCTGTATTTGTTTTATAAACTGGACGTAGCCAGAAGCCACAAAACACAGCAATACTCCAGCACTCCATTACTCCAGTACTCCTCAGATTCAAGTCCGGAGGCTATAGGGTCCCCTCTCCCTTTGGGTGTGGATCTTTACTCTAAATACCTCTAATGCCTTTCAGGGAAATGCAGGAAACTGTTGTAAGGGCTCCCAGAAAAAAAATACCAACCTTGAAATTCCATACGTCAGCCACCGCTCCCAGGATGACGGGAGTAAGCCCAATTCCAAAGATCACCCCAATGGCTATGGTTGTACCGGTGAAGATACTTCGTTCATTGAAATCCGTGAGCCTGGAGATGGTTACCAGGGCAACTGGGAAAAACGCGGGATAAATGGTCGCCTGAACAAAAAGCATAACCACAAGAAAGGGTATGGTTTGTGCTAAGGCCAGACTCATAGTTGATAGCCCTGTAAACAATATCACAAGGAACAGGATTTTTTTAGCCCCATACCGATCAACAAAAAAACCAGCAGCTATAGCAACAAAAAAGCCCCCGATGCGGGATAAACCAAAAATAGTATTGGCCGTTTCCAGACTCATCCCGTTCTCTTTGACGAGAAATAGGGGAATTACGTTGTAGAGGCCGAGGGCACATGAGGAGGCAAAAACCCAGAGGATTGACATGACCCAGAAATCCCCGCGATGCAACACGCCTGAAAACCCGACTCTTTTTCCCTTCTGAGGGCTGGGATCTGGAGAAAAGATGCAGAAAAAGGTACAAACAACCAGGCATGCTGCGCTTACAATGAAAAAGATAGTCCTCCAGTTGATAAAGCGCAGGGCAATGGCTGTCAGCAGTGGAATGGAGAAAACGCTGAAGGAAGCGGCCGTTTCATGAAAGGCAATGGCCTTTCCCCAGTGCTCACGTCCGAAAACTGCTGTTATTAGGGGAATGGCGCTGGGCAAGTATATGCCTGCTCCGAGCCCGATAAACAGGGAGGCAACAGCAAGGGAAGCGTAAGTTGTAGAGTATCTTAGAAAAAACAGTGACGTCATCAAAATCAATAAACCCAGTGCAATGGAACGTTTGTAGCCAATGCGGGGGGATAGCACTCCTGACAGGAGCAGGGTGATTGTATAGCCTATGGATAAGAAGGAAAAGATGCTGCCAGCCACGGCATGGCTGATCGCGAACTCGTCTTCGATAATGGGTAGAAGAGGAGAAATGACTGTGCGAGAGGAAAAATTTACGTACCAGAGGCTCCAGAAGAGCAGGAGGAAGAATATTTTCATGGTCGGAATGTTAAAGGATAGCAGGGAATATGGCAACCGGTAAGATAAGCGGCAGAGAGTTTAAGAAGAAGGTCCTGGAACTTGTTTCTTCAAATAACTTTGAGCAGGACCTGGTTGCCCTGTGTAATTTGCCTGCTCGAAAGGTGATTAACCCTCTATTTTCTTTTCTTCTCAGTACGGATTCGAAAATAAAATGGGCCACGGTAACTGCCTTTGGGGCGGTTGTGTCAAATCTTGCAGAGCAAGACATGGAGTCGGCCCGTGTGATTATGCGGAGGCTGATGTGGCAGTTAAATGATGAGTCGGGTGGTATTGGCTGGGGGTGTCCTGAGGCAATAGGAGAGATTATAGCCTGTCATGGAGGGCTTGCCAGGGAGTATGCCCGGGTGCCGATATCCTACATTAGAGAGGATGGTAATTTCCTCGAACATGAACCCTTGCAGGAAGGCTCACTTTGGGGTATCTGCCGGGTGGCACAGGTAAGACCGAAGTTGATTCGGGATGCTGTTCCACATCTGCTGCGCTTCCTGGAAGCCAGGGATGCCACGCTAAGGGGTCTGGCTGCATGGGCCCTTGGGCTGCTGGGTGCAAGAGAGGCCCGTTCACAAATGGAACGTCTTGCAAACGATGATGATAGAATTGCAATTTACAGGGACCGCAAGATTAAGATCTACCAGGTGAAGGACTTAGCAAAAGAGGCCTTGGAAAAAATAGGGCGGTAGTGCCTCCTTATGTTTTTTCTTTACATAGGGGTGTAAAAAGCTTTAAATCAAGTGAGCCAATTTCAAAACGTCCCCTTTTGCCTCCCGCCTATCGGCGGGACGTCAGACTCAAATTTTAATCCTCGAAATACTCAA
>JAIVXD010000378.1:0-2790 GCA_048636195.1 Anaerolineales bacterium | reverse complement strand
CTCTTTTGGGACTGGGGATCAAAGGCCATTACCTCCATTCCAAACGCATGGGCCAATTCTCCAACCCGGCGGCCAATGCGCCCAAACCCCACAATGCCCATTTTTTTGCCTTTTAAAAGAATCTGTGGGCTCTTCCAGAAACACCAGTCTAAGGATGCAGCCCACTCACCGGCCTCTACGGCCTCCTGGTGAGCGCCCACATGATGGCAGAGTTCCAGAAGGAGGGCAAAGACGAACTGGGCAACGGAGTCGGTCCCGTATACCGGAACATTGGATACAGGGATACCCCGACGGCCTGCGGCTGCGATATCCACAATGTCATAGCCTGTCGCCATAACAGTGACAAATTTGAGATCAGGCAATTTTTCCAAAGTAATCGCGGAAACAGGTGCCTTGTTCGTAAGGATGATCTCTGCTTTTCTCGTACGTTCAACTATTTCATTGGGAGCCGTCCGGTCATAAACGGTCAACTCGCCCAGTTTTCCGATTTCGTCCCACGACAGGTCTCCAGGATTTAGCGTATAGCCATCGAGAACCACAATCTCCATTTGCTTTTTACTCCTTAGTTATTCCCATATATCCCAACCCGGACAAGCCGGAACCAAGCAGGTCTTAATCTTATGTGCTTCAGTTTGTCCGGAAAATTCGAAATCCGAAACAATATCAAAATTCGAATATTAAATAACCAAAACATTTCGGGAATTTATACAATATTTACAGGATGTTGGCATGTTTTGAATTTGGGGTTTATGTCATTCGTATTTGTTTCGTATTTCGTATTTCGAATTTCGTATTTCAGAAAATTAAATAAGCAAATAAATTCTATCCATTCCATGTGTTATCTATTTAAATGACTTAGTCCTGCACCCATACCTCTTTTGTATTGCCTGTTGGTCCGTTTTTGGGTATCTATATATCATCAAAACTTGGAAAAAGCGAGTGAAAGAACATGGCAGAACGAGAAGTAAAGCTACTGTGCGGCGAAGGGACTGTTGATTTGAGTCTCCCTGAATCTGTTCCCGCCCTGGAAATGAAAAGGCTTAACGGCCTCCCCGATCCTGAAGGCGCTGTTTATGAGGCCCTTGCTGATCCTTTTATGAGCCAGCCCTTGAAAGAAATGGCCCGTGGAAGAAAGAACGCCTGTGTTGTGATTTCGGATTTCACCCGCCCTGTGCCAAACAAAATCATCCTGCCCCCGTTGCTCAAAATCCTCGAACAAAGCGGCATGAGCAAAGAAAAGATTACCATCCTGATAGCCACGGGCATGCACAGGCCAAATCTGGGAGAAGAACTGGAGTCCCTTGTGGGCCGGGAAATTAAGGAAAACTTTCACATTGTTAACCACTACTGCCGAAAACCTGAGGAGTATCGAAAGGTTGATGAAATAGACGGCGCTCCTATCGAGATTAACAAGCACTACCTTGATGCGGATTTGAAAATTTTAACAGGTCTGATCGAACCCCACTTTTATGCGGGGTATTCCGGCGGAGGCAAGGCTATTCTTCCGGGGATTTCCAGCTTTGAGACCATGAAGTTCATGCACTCATACAAGATGATCGACCACCCCAATGTGACCAATTGTATTCTTGATGGAAACCCATTCCACGAATACGTGATTCGCGTGACAGAACTGGTTGGCGCGGATTTCATACTAAATGTGGTCATCAACATGGAAAGGCAGATCGCGGGAGTATTTGCCGGCCATTATGATCACGCTCATCTGGCCGGTGGCGATATGGTTTACGGGCATTCCGTGGTTCCACTGGATCAGCCGGTGAATATGGTCATCACTTCCGGGGGCGGGTATCCCCTGGATGCGACGTTTTATCAGGTCAGTAAGGCCCTGATCTGCGCAAAAGACATTTTAATCAAAGGCGGAACCATTGTGGTTGTCTGCGAGTGCCGGGAGGGTTTGGGAAGCCCCGAATTTTCAGGCATCATGCGCTCAGTGTGCAGTCCTCAAGAATTTTTTAACGGCTACTGTGATCCGAAAAATATTGTCATTGATCAATGGTGCGCCCAGAACATCTATCAGGCCTTAGACCATGCGGGACAAATCTACATCTATTCTCCTGGCGTTTCTTATGATGACTTGAAGAATACCGGCGTCGTCAAAATCGAAAATGTACAGGAAACCGTGGATGAATTGCTCAAAACCAACCCGAAAGCAGTCGTAGTTCCAGATGGCCCCTATGTGGTTGGAATAGTTAAGAAAAGGGGGTAGAGCATGTCTGAAGCTGCACAGATTATATTGGGCCTCATTTTTCTGATAGGGGTATATATCTTCAGCCGTTATGGTGTTGTTTGGCGAATGAAGCGCGCAGTCGTTTTCGTTATCAAAGATCTGGAGAGGAGTGGGGCCTTTGGCCCATCCAATGGCGCCGAGCTTCCCTATGCCAAGACTCACTTTTTCAATATCGGAATGAGGGATTTTAAACCAAAGGCCCTCCAATCCCTTATCCAGGACGGGATTGTGGGACAAACTGACACCGGAAGGTATTACCTCAAAAAGAGGCTACAGGATCTACAATTGTGATGATGTGTACAGATACTCTCATGAAAAGAATAGTAATATTTGCATTATTCCTGATGTCATTTACAGTCGGCAGTAATGAAATCGAGGCCTCATGGTTGATTGATCCGGGTAAATTTCATGTTTCAGCTCATGGCCAGACTTCCTGTCAGGACTGTCACGGAGATATTGGTGAGAAGGATCTTCATCCCGAACCCGGGGATGTGAACAAGAAAATGGCTGAATTTTTTCATGTGGATCATTGCCTTTCCTGCCAT
>JAIVXD010000377.1:0-2806 GCA_048636195.1 Anaerolineales bacterium | reverse complement strand
GAGAAACCTCAGGGAGATCGAGTCCTTCCCTCAAAAGATTGATGCCAACCAAAACATCGAAGACCCCTAATCGAAGATCCCGGATGATGGCCATTCTCTCAAGGGTCTTTATGTCTGAATGCATATACCGCACGTTGACCTCCAGGTCCGAGAAATACTCCGTAAGATCCTCGGCCATTTTTTTAGTCAGGGTAGTCACAAGGACGCGTTCTTTTAGGCTAACCCGCTCTCTAATCAAACCCAGCAGGTCATCCACCTGATTTGTCGCAGGCCGAATGATAATCGTGGGATCTATTAGGCCTGTGGGTCTGACGATTTGTTCTGCTATGGCCTGGGTCTTTTCGAGCTCATAAGGGCCGGGAGTGGCTGAAACATAGATGCGCTGCTTAATTTTTCTTTCAATTTCTTCGAATTTGAGTGGCCTGTTATCAAGGGCGGAGGGAAGCCGAAATCCATAGGACACAAGAGTCTCTTTCCTGGATCGATCACCCCGGTACATGCCATTCAACTGTGGAACCGTAATATGGCTTTCGTCTATGATGACCAGAAAATCTTTTGGAAAGTAGTCGAGAAGTGTAGGAGGGTGTTCCCCGGGCGCCCTGCCGGTCAGGTGCCTCGAATAGTTTTCAATTCCATGACAATAGCCTATCTCCAACATCATTTCCAGGTCAAATCGGGTCCGCTCCTCAATGCGCTGGGCCTCCAACAGTTTGTTCTGAGAACGGAACCAGGTGATCTGTTCTTCGAGTTCCTCTTTTATTTGCCGGATTGCCCTCTCTCTGATAGCCACAGTGGTTACGTAATGGGTGGCAGGATATATTGTTATCCGGTTGAGGGGTTTTATGACCTTACCGGTCAGGGGATCAATCTCCTGAATTTCTTCGACCACATCCCCGAAAAAACTGATGCGAACGGCCCTGTCCTCTTCATGTACAGGATAGATGTCCAGGACATCTCCCCGGACACGAAAACGGCCCCTGTAGAAGTCAGTTTCACCCCGCTGGTACTGGATCTCTACAAGCTTCTTGACTGCATCCTCCCTTGTGAGGACGTTCTCTTTTTCAACACAAAGGAGCATATCGTGGTACGCCTCTGGCGAGCCCAAACCGTATATGCACGACACACTGGCCACAATGATCACATCCTCACGGTCAAGCAGGGACCTTGTGGCGGCATGCCTCATCTTGTCTATTTGCTCATTGATGCTGGCGTCTTTCTGGATATAGGTGTCTGACTGGGGGATGTAAGCTTCGGGCTGGTAATAATCGTAATAACTGACAAAATACTCTACTGCGTTGTTCGGGAAGAAATTCTTAAGTTCTCCATATAGCTGAGCTGCCAGTGTCTTGTTGGGCGCGATAATTAGTGTGGGTTTTTGCACCCTGTTGATGACGTGAGTCATAGTAAAGGTCTTGCCAGAGCCGGTAACGCCCAGCAAAACCTGATGGGCAAGCCCCTTTTTGAGCCCCTCAGAAAGCGTTTTGATTGCTTCTGGCTGGTCTCCACAGGGCGTAAGATCGGTGACGATTTCAAACATCAAGCCTCCAGGTGGTCCCCTGGGGCCCGTCTTCCAGGATAACCCCCAATCCTTTTAGGCGCTCGCGTATCTCATCGGACTTTGCCCAGTCCTTTGCGGCTCTTGCTTCGGTCCTGTCTGCAATCATCTTTTCGATCTCAGCGGGATCCGCATGTTTTTGAGTGCCGGCCAGTTGCCTGAAAAAGTCCTCCGGCTGCTCATGCAGAAGGCCAAGGACACGAGCAGCAAGGAACAATTGATGCCGGTCGTTTTCGAGGCGACTGCGGGTTATGTCGTTTAAGGGGGCCTTGTCTGAATCCAGGAGTTTATTCATCTCCCTTACCTTCTCAAAAACCAGACCAATGGCTCCAGCCGTATTCAGGTCGTCATCCATCATGTCAACAAACTGCTGCAGAAAGGGGTCACTCTGGTCTCCCGACAGAAACCCCAGGGATCCGTTTTCTTTCTGAATGGGGACTGCCGCATCCCCAAGCCTTTGGAGTGTCCTGTAAATTCGAACAAGGCCTGATTGGAGATCAAGGACCGCCTTTTTTGAAAAATCAAGTGGACCCCTGTAATGCCTGGAGAGAAGGAAAAGTCGAAGGACTTCGGGATGGTAGGATTTTAAGGCATCACGTATGGTCAGAAAATTCCCCAGTGATTTTGACATCTTTTCCGATTCAACCGTGACAAACCCGTTATGAACCCAGTAATTCGCAAAATTACCACCAATTGCCCCTATGGACTGTGCCCGTTCATTCTCATGGTGGGGGAAAAGAAGGTCCTTGCCGCCTCCATGTATATCAAAAGTGGGGCCTAAATAGTGGTTACTCATCACAGAACACTCTATATGCCAGCCTGGCCTTCCGGGACCCCAGGGGCTCGGCCATTGCGGTTCCCCTGGTTTTGTCCCTTTCCACAGAACAAAGTCCATGGGGTGCCTCTTTTTCTCGTCCACAGCAATCCTGCTTCCCGCCTGCATATCATCGAGTTTTCTCCCTGAAAGTTTGCCGTACCCTTTGAATTTTTCAATGGAGAAAAACACATCATTTTCCTCAACATACGCATATCCCCGGTTAATGAGCGCGGTGATCATATCAATCATACCGTCAATATGCTCAGTGGCCCTGGGTTCCACATCGGCCTTCAAGACATAGAGCCGGTCCATGTCCTCGTAAAATGCGTCTATGAATTCCTGGGCGAGAGCGCTGGTATCCTTTCCAAGTTTGTTCGCTCGCTCAATAATCTTGTCATCCACGTCCGTGAAGTTACGCACATAGGTAACATCGA
>JAIVXD010000376.1:0-2814 GCA_048636195.1 Anaerolineales bacterium | reverse complement strand
TAACCGCAGGGCCATGATTCTCAACATCACCCTGGACAAAAAAAGCTGGCCGGGTTTTGAGCGGCAGATCCATCAGGCCCTGGGCGCTATGCCTGATGCTCCGGTCGCTGTAACCGACTGGGCGACCAAAGGTACCCCTCTTTTTGAAGGCATGACCATCCCTTCCCAGGTAAATTACGTGGGTAAGGGAGCAAATCTCTATGAACTTGGCTACCGATTTCATGGTTCGGCACTGGTCATAACCCGTTATTTGCGCAATTCATATCTATGGGATCGGATTCGCGTGCAGGGCGGAGCCTACGGGGCTTTTTGCCTTTTTGACCGCCTTTCGGGTGTACTCACCTTTGTCTCATACCGCGACCCCAACCTTATTAAAACTATCGAGGCATTTGATAACACAGCCGCTTTTCTTCGTGATCTGGAGCTTGATGATCAAGAGCTGACCAAAAGCATCATAGGTGCCATCGGGGATCTGGATGCGCATATGCTCCCGGACACTAAGGGATACACATCTTTGCTCCGTTATCTTTCCCACGATACGGAAGAGGCGCGCCAGCAATTGCGGGATGAGGTATTGGCAACCGGAAAAGATGATTTCAGGGCGTTTGGCACGATGCTTGAGGAGGTGAAGAGAACCGGGGTTGTGAAAGTGCTCGGATCACCAGGCGCTATTGATGCGGCCGCGTCCGATAGACCAGGATGGCTTAATGTATTGAAGGTTCTTTAGAAGTGAAATTTTATTTCACAATTTGCCCAACAGTGCTATATGAGTACCACCATGGGAACAGAAAAAGACCAGGTAATTCAGCAAAATAGCAAAGTGATAACCGGAGAAAATTTCTATGAAAACGTACACTGTCAATTTTCTGCCCGATAATTTGTCTGTTGAAGTGGAAGAAGCCACCCTGATCGCAGAGGCTGCTCAGAAGGCCGGAGTATTTATCAAGAATCTCTGCGGAGGGGAGGGCGTCTGTGGTCAGTGCCGGGTTCAGGTAACCAGCGGGATTGCTGAAGCGGAAGAACATGCAAAGGCCTTCTTTTCTGAAGGGGAAGTAGAAAAGGGTTACATCCTGGCCTGCCAGACAGAAATCCATGACGATCTTGAAATCACGATTCCGCCCGAATCGAGGATGGAAGAGTCCCAGATCATGACCGGGGGAGCTACCGAGGCATACGGTGACTCTGAGGCCATGCCTGTTGTGAGGAAAATATTTATCGAGCTCACCCCACCGACCCTTGAAGACAATATCGCCGATATGGAACGTATATCAAGGGAATTGAGGAAAAAGCTTGGCTGGCACTCCTTTGAGATACATCTCAACTGCCTGCAGCACCTGTCTGATAAGCTGCGTGAGAATGAGTGGAAAGTAACAGCCACTGTGGTCAAAGACAGAAATGGCTATCGCATTCTTAAGATAGATCCTCTCGACACGACGGCCCATAATTACGGAGTGGCCATTGATGTGGGCACCACTACCGTTGTGGCCCAACTGGTGGATATCAATTCATGGGAGGTGGTTGGTGTTGAAGGCACACACAATATGCAGGCCAGCTACGGGGAAGACGTCATATCAAGAATGATTTATGCGTGTGGAAAGGGAGGCCTGCACCCCTTGCATGAGGCTGTGGTCAAGAACATCAACCAGCTTATAGAGAAACTGGCTGATGACAATAGCATTCCTTTAGAAGAAATTAATGTCATTGTGGCTGCGGGTAATACCACCATGGGCCATTTTTTGCTGGGGCTCACCCCTTGCTCCATAAGGCTGGATCCATATGTGCCTACGGCTGACGTGTATCCACCCATTTTGGCAAAGGATATCGGCATTCACATTCATCCCAATGGGGTGTTGGAGACCATTCCCAACGTCGCCTCCTATGTGGGCGGAGATATCGTGGCCGGCGTGATGTCGTGCGGCATGGCCGATAGTCCGGAGGTAAAGGGGCTCATTGATATCGGGACCAACGGTGAAATTGCTATTGGCAACAATGAATGGCTGGTCTGTTGTTCAGCCTCGGCCGGCCCTGCTTTTGAAGGGGGCGGAACTCGATGCGGCATGCGGGCGACAAAGGGCGCCATTGAAAAAGTAGAGATAACGAACGGTGAGGTTAAATACCAGACAATAGGTAACGCCAAACCGAGGGGAATATGCGGTTCCGGCTTGATCGACTGTATCTATGAATTGGTTAGAAACGGTATTATTGGAGCGGATGGGAAGTTCCACAGGAATCGAGACGATGCCAGACTTGGTGTTGAGGACAATATAGCACACTATACCATTGCCCATGCCCATGAGACAGAAAGCGGAGAGACCATTGTTATTACAGAATCCGATATCGACAATCTGATAAAGTCCAAGGGGGCCGTTTTTGCGGCTATCAAGTCCCTGGTGGACTATATTGGGTTGACATTTGACCAGATAGACAACTTTTACGTTGCCGGCGGATTTGGGAGTTATCTGAACATTTCCAAGGCCGTTGCCATTGGTCTGTTGCCGGATATCCCACGTGAAAAGATACAATTTATTGGGAACAGTTCCCTGACCGGGGCTCGTATGTGCCTTCTTTCTGAAGCAGCCCTTGAAAAGTGCATGAACATCTCAAGATCTATGACCAATATCGAGCTCTCTGTTTATCAACCATTTATGGATGAATATATTGCGGCCCTGTTTCTGCCGCACACAGATCGCAAATTGTTTCCTTCTGTGGAATACTGAGACAGTTTTTGGGTAACTTCTCAATAAATTCGGGCGCTCACAACCGAATTAATACCCTAAGCGAATGACAATGCTTGTATAGCCTTTCGGAGTTCAG
>JAIVXD010000375.1:0-2828 GCA_048636195.1 Anaerolineales bacterium | reverse complement strand
CAAAGCCATAATGAGAATTGCTATTCCACTACTTTGGAAAAAATAAAATTCCTATACAATCAAGTACTGACCTAAAAGACAAGAATTCTTTTGCCTTGACTGAAATTCTGACGTTTGTTATCAAATTAAAACTTAGGGGCTTCGCCCCAATTGGAATGTTGGAATGATGGAATAGTGGAATAATGGGTTTTGGGGAATTGACGGAATGGGTTACTGGGAAAATCAAATTGACAAACCATAAGAGAAATGAGAAATTCGGATCTAATCCATTCGGTAGAAGACGAAATTTACATCCCCGCTAAAGACGGGATCTTCAACTTTCCAATATTCCACCATTCCATTATTCCATGTGTGAGGCAGAGACTCAGGCCTCGGAAAACCCCTTTATTTTTAGTAAGTTGTACAAATTCGGAGACGTTAAATTGATCTCTAATAGAAAAGAGGAACTGGATGGCAAAGAAAACAAGCAGAAAAGAACTGCTAAAAGTGACGGACGAATTCCTGACCTTTTCAAGTAAGGTTGTCAATTTCATTACTACCCACCTGCGTGAGCTTAAATACGCTGGAATTGCCATAGCCATCCTTGTGGTTGCTTACCTCGGAGTCACCACCTACCTGCGGTACGTCAATAAGAATGGCCAAAACGCCTACAATACTGCCTATCAAACCCTGACAAAGGAAATGAAGCCTGATGCAAACCCCGACAACTTGCGGAAATCAGAAGAATTATTCATAAAAGTGACCGATGACTATGGCCTGTCAAAGGTCGCCCGATTGGCCCTTCCACAGATTGCATATCTAAAATTTCTTGACAAAAAATACGATGAGGCCATTGTGTTGTACGGAAAATTTTTAGACAAAGTTTCGGGGAATACAGAATATGAACTCATGGCCAACCTGGCGCTCGCTGCCTGTTTTGAGGCAAAGGGGGACCTGAAGACAGCCATGGAGACCTTGATCCCTGTTGTTGAGGTCCCTGATAATTCATTCAGGGAACCAGCCATGTTGAGCCTGGCACGTCTTTACCGGCTTGACAATAGGCCTGAAAAGGCGAGGGAGATTCTCAACGAATTCGTTGAACAGCACGCAGATTCTCCCTTACTCCCCTTTGCCAAGGCACAGCTTTGAATAGACAAAAACCTTTTTATATAGGAGTACTGCCATGATTATTACGGAGATTTTGGCCAGAAATGCCAGGATGTACGGGGATGAGGTTGCCCTGATTGAAAGGGATCCTGCAAACAACAGGAGGGTTACCATAACATGGAAAGAATTTGATGATATGGCCAACCGGGTGGCCAATGCCCTGATCGCGAAAGGCATAAAAAAAGAGGATAAGGTTATCCATTTGATGATGAATTGTATTGAGTGGCTTCCCGCCTACTTTGGCATTCTGAGGACAGGTGCGTGGGCCGTACCGCTTAATTTTCGGTTTATGGCTGAAGACATCCGGTATTGCGCTGAAATCGCAGAGGCCAGGGCAATTATCTTTGGCGAGGAATTTGTTGACCGGGTAAATACCATCAAAGGTGATTTGGTGACCATAAAGGACTATGTGTTTGCGGGTCCTGTCGATATGATGCCGGATTATTCAGAGAACCTTGAAGCATTTTTGAAAACAGGATCTGCTGAAAATCCTAATGTGCCCCTTGGCCTCCTGGACGAGGCCGCCCTTTATTTTACGTCCGGAACCACGGGCAAACCAAAGCCTATTCTTCTGACCCACAGGAACCTGGAAGCAGCATGCATTGTTGAAAACCGTCACCACAACCAGACCCATGAAGATAATTTCCTGTGTATCCCGCCTCTTTACCATACCGGGGCCAAAATGCACTGGTTTGGGAATTTTATCGTCGGCGCCAAGGCGGTGATTTTAAAGGGTATCAAACCCCAGTGGATTCTTGAGGCCGTCTCCGAAGAAAAGGCAACTATTGTCTGGCTACTGGTGCCCTGGGCCCAGGATATCCTGATTGCCATTGAAAATGGAGAAGTGAAACTGGAGGATTATGAACTGGATCAGTGGCGTCTGATGCATATCGGGGCACAGCCTGTGCCTCCAAGTCTTATAAAAAACTGGAAAAAGATCTTTCCACATCACGACTACGATACAGACTACGGGTTGAGCGAAACAACGGGTCCCGGTTGCGTCCATTTAGGGATCGAGAATCTTCATAAAATAGGCGCCATCGGCGTACCCGGGTTTGACTGGGAATACAGGATTGTGGACTCAGATCTCAAATCCGTGCCCAAAGGCGAGCCAGGCGAATTAATGATCAAAGGCCCGGGGGTAATGAAAGAATACTATAAGAATCCCGAGGCCACTAAGGACACAATCTTTGACGGGTGGCTCCTCACAGGAGACATGGCCAGGATCGATGAGGACGGGTTCATCTGGCTCGTGGACAGGAAAAAGGATGTTATCATCACAGGAGGAGAAAATATCTTCCCGGTGGAGATCGAAGACTTTCTCATGGAAAACAAAAAGGTCCAGGATGCAGCCGTAATCGGTATCCCCAACGAGCGGTTAGGTGAAATTGTGGCCGCTATCGTAAAAATTAAACCGGGACAAGCCATGACTGAAGAGGAGTTTATGGCCTATTGTGAGGGCTTGCCACGGTACAAGAGACCAAGGGCAGTCTTCTTTGGCGATGTCCCCAGGAATCCTACCGGCAAAATCGAAAAACCAAAGCTCAGGAAACAATATGCCGGCATGTCAGAAAGTTTTAAGATATAGGCTCGCAAGGCCCTATTACCGTGTCTCATAAGTTCTGTCCCTGATTTTGGCAATTTATCATGTCATCAAATCACAGGAACAACCTTACAAAATA
>JAIVXD010000374.1:0-2852 GCA_048636195.1 Anaerolineales bacterium | reverse complement strand
TGTCAATATAGATCATTTTCGCCCCCGGGACCTTCTCTTCCATGTAATGACCGGCATCATAATGCGCCTGGCTCCAGCCGTGATCATTGTAAGGGCCTACTAAAAGCATGCCGAAAACGAACTGCTTATCTATTGCCATGGCGCTGATGGGATTTAGAAGTGCCACGGAAACCGCCAAAATGATCCCAGACACAATACTCAAAGGTTTTTTCCACATAGTTCTTCCTCCTTTTTTTAATACTGAAAGTCAGTTTGCGTTTGATGATGCTGGTAAGAGTTTGCTTTTAGATAGATTCGATATAGGAGAAATGTCTTTACGTGTCAAGGAGTAAACGGGGTCAACAGCAATTCTAACACTTTTGTTACTTTTCTCGTAACATCTCAATAAATCTGGGCATTCCTACTGCTTCCCCCTTTCGCAAAGGGGGACTGAGGGGGATTTTTCTAATACAGCCCGGACTTATTGAGGACTTGCCTTTTGTATTTCTTTATCCAAATATCTTGGAGATTTCATCCTGATGATAAACCGGCAAAGGCAGGTTTTCCCCATTTTTTATCAGCCTCATACCTTCTTCCCGGGGCATCATAACGCCAATCCGGGCGGCCGTGATACCCACGGCTGACAATCTGCTTATCACATCTTCAGAAACCGACGGGGAGACTGCTATTAAAAGCGAACCCGAAGCGAAAGTGCCCAGCGGGTCTACATGATAAGACTCGCACAACTTAAGTGTTTCCTCACTGATAGGTATTTTATCGTAGTGTACCTCTACACCGAGATCACTTGCCGTTGCCATCTCAAAAATACCGGTGGCAATACCACCCTCGGTTGGATCATGCAATGCATGGACCTCTTTGATAGATGAGACTACACTTGCTTCCTTAACCACACTTATACCGGGATTATAGAGGTAATTCTTTGCCCTCGCCAAAAGCTTATTTCCCAAATGTCCTCTTAATTCCTTCTCCTTTTCCAGGGCGATGATTGCGGTTGCCTCTATGGCTGATGATTTCGTCATAATCAAATCATCACCCAGACGTGCCTCTGAAGTGGGCTTCAAGTTATCCCTTCCAACCTCCCCCAGCATATGCCCAATCACAACAGGGTTATTCACACTGTGGGTTACTTCAGTATGCCCGCCGCAGTATGAAATCCCCAGCTCCTTACAACTCTCGGACAGTTGTGAAAAGATACGCTTTAGCTCATCAGCACTGCTGGCCGCTGGCATGAGGATTGTCGCGAGAAACCACATGGGTTTCCCCCCCATGGCAGCTATATCATTGGCATTGATGTTTACGGCATAATGGCCGATCTCGCTTGTAACATGTGTGATGGGGTCTGTCTTTGCCACCAGGTAACTGCTTCCCATATCAATGATAGCAGCATCCTCGCCGATTCCTGCTCCTATTAATACCCTGTCTTCCTTGTGGGTATAATCAGATATCAGCTTTCCAAGAATATCCGGGTTAATTTTCCCTATTTGTAAGTTCGGGCTCATCTCGATTTCTTTTTCCCTCCCACATATCCTGAAAAAGCTGCCGGAGATTTTCCTCTTTGCATTCGCAGGGGATGGTACCCATGTTGGGATCCGAACTGCCGAGACGGACCAGTGTATCTATGCCTTTGCTCATCTGTTGCTCGGTTATACCAGCCTCCTTCAGGCTTAAGGGTTCCCCAATTTCTTGTTCAAGTTCTCTTATTTTCTGAATCAGCCTGTGTGCCCCTTCTTGATCTGATGTCGCATCAATCCCTATGAACCTGGCAGCAATACCAAGCCTTTCAACTGATTCAGGGGCATTGGGAAGTGGAGGTTTTGAAGCGATATATTCCAGGGAATAGGGTAGCGCGATTCCCACTGCCCGCCCATGGGGTATGTGAAACAGGGCCCCCACCGAATGGGCCAGGGCATGAGAAAGCCCTGTGTTGCTGTTACTGAATCCCAATCCGGCAATGGTGGCCGCGTTCTGCATTTTCTCCCGGGCCTGAAGATCTTTGCCGTCCTGATATGCTTTGGGAAGCCAGTCAAATGTCATTTTAGTGGCCTGGAGGCAGAGCCCATCGCTGAAGTCGGTTCTTTGTCTGGATGTATAGCCATCCAATGAATGACCCAGGACATCCATCCCTGTGCTCGCCGTTAGTGCCCTGGGCATCCCCACTGTCAACTCCGTATCAAGTAGAGATATGTCCGGGACAATGTCATTGTGTACAAATACAATTTTTCTGTGTTCGGCCGTATCCGTGAGAACTGCCACCCAGGTAACATCCGCACCCGTGCCGCTCGTGGTAGGCACCGATAAGAACCTTGCCTTCCGCCTCAGATTCAGCTCAACCTTCGGGAAAATAGGCTTTGCGACCAGGTCTGGTCTTTCGTAGAGCACCCACGCCGCCTTGGCAGTGTCTATGGCCGACCCTCCACCAAAACCTATAACCCACTGCGGCTTAAAATCCAGCAGGACCCTGCTGCCGGCAAGTGCCACCTCAATAGCCGGATCCGACTCCGCCCCATCCCAAATCTTGACCTCGAATCCCGCATTTCTCACAGTCTCGACTATTTTACCTGTATATTTTACCATGGTTTTATCAGTAATCAGCACTGCCCTGGTGCCCTGCCCTTTAATTTCAGGACCCAAACGCTTCAGTGCACCCTTGCCAAAGAGCACCTTCGGGCTGATAAAATATGGCATAGTCAACCTCCTTATCTTTTTTGTTCACGATTTAAGATTTTCCTCCATGATTTTCCTCAGCTCAGGCGGAATTCTCATGGGTTTGGAATTGGAGTTTATGCAGGCATGCACAGTATAGCCGCTGACGAGCAGGCCATATTGTTCGTCAACTATTTCATATTTAAAGC
>JAIVXD010000373.1:0-2853 GCA_048636195.1 Anaerolineales bacterium | reverse complement strand
TGAAGAAGCTATTTAATGACATACTGAACATGGAGGATATTGACGGGATAATGCTGTTTTCCTTTAAGGGAGAACTGATTTATAAACTGTTTTTATCTCCACTGCCTGAAGAGCCCGAAACTAAAGGCTGGTGGGGACTTTTTATCCGTTCCCTAAATGGTGTCAGGGAGGCGGACCTGATTTTTGAAAAGAGCAAGTTCTATATCAGAAAAACAGAGATTGGTTATCTAATTATATTGATGGGAATTTTTGTTCCCACTGCAATGGTGAGACTCAACTGCGATATGCTGTTACCCGCTCTAAAGCGGATGAAAATATCCAAAAAGGGAAAGAGTATTTTCAAGAAGAAATAGCCTCCCTGAGATAACCGTTCATAGGTGAGCTATGCTCAATGTAGATAACAAATTCCGGCCGAGGTAATCAAAAAATGACCAATGCACAGGCTAACATGGAAATAGGCATAGATTCCAAAATAAAAGAGGCAGAGGTTTACTATTCAATGGGGCTGCTTACGGAGTCCCTCGGTGTTTATGAGCATGCCCTTTCAGACATTCCGGAACAGGACCCTGCTGCCAGGGAGGAAATCAGGGAAAAGATTAGTGTACTGAAAAAAGAGATTGACGCACAAGATGAGATTGACGCCCGAAATCTTTCCGCCACAGACATTTCCAATTTCAAAGAGACCCTTAGCAGCGACACAAGTGCCCCGGCTATTCTTGATAGTGCCTCTGCCTTTAAAGAACTGGGCCTTTATGCAGAGGCTATTTCTGAATATGAGAAACTATTTGGCATGGACTACCCCCCGGAAAAAGTCCTCCCCGAAATTGGGGGGTGCCTCCTTAGAATTCATTCTCCTTCCAAAGTTGTCGAAAAAGTTGAAAACATACTAAGCGATCACAAATTCGATAATAAGGCAGTGGCCCAGATCAAATTGGGCCTGGGCATGGAAATGGAGAAGAGGGATCACAAGGATATAGCCCTTGACCTTTATAGGTCTGCCAAAGAAATTGACCCGAAAGATAGTGAAATCAAAAAACGACTGGATTCGATAATGGCCAGCCTCTCTTCCGGTTCAAAATATGACTATCTCCTCAACAAAGGCCTGGTGACAACGGATCAGCTCCAACAGGCCCTTGTCCAGTCGAGAAAAAGGAAAAAAAGTGTGGAATTTGCCTTGGTTGAGCTTTTCAAAATCGATAAAGATGAGCTGGGAAAATCCCTTTCGCTTTACTATGGTTGCAAATTCAGAAATTATGATCCCGAAGTTCCCGCGCCGGTAGAACTCATAAGCAGTTTAAAGAAACCCTTCCTCATGCACCAGCTATGGGTCCCCATGAGTTGGGGAAAGGACGGTGTTGAAATCCTTATTGATGACCCCAGGGATCTCAGCAGGACCGACCACATCAGAGCCCTGGTTAAGTCAAAAAAGATCCATTTTTCCGTTTCGATCAGAGAGGATATTGAGGCATTTATTAAACTTTTCTTTGATAACAAAAGAGGCGATGAAACCAGTCCCGGCGAAGATACGTTCGAGGATTTCGACCTGATGCCGGATATCTCCTTTGAAGAAGAGGAGGAAATAGAAGAGGACGATGATGGTCTCGACGAGAGCTCTGGCAAGGTGGTGAAACTGGTGGACCAGGTTCTGATCACTGCATATCGAAAAAACGCATCTGATATACACATCGAACCATCGCCAGTAACCAAGTCCACAGGCATACGTTTTCGTATAGACGGCGTATGCCAGAATTATATCACTATCCCCAATGCCATGGCCAGGGGAGTCCTCTCAAGGGTCAAGATCATGGCGAACCTCGACATTGCTGAAAGACGCCTCCCCCAGGACGGAAAAATCAGGTTCAAGCGTAAAGGCATACGTACATTTGAACTTCGAGTTGCCACACTTCCCACTGCAGGCGGTTTTGAGGATGCTGTCTTAAGGATCCTGGCCTCGGCCGGCGCAATGAAGCTGGATGATATGGCGTTGAGTGATAGAAATCTCAAAATCATGAAAAAGATTATTGCAAAGCCCTACGGTCTCATACCGGTGGTGGGGCCAACCGGTTCAGGCAAGACTACTACACTTCATGCGGCACTCGGCCATATCAACAAACCCAGCATCAAAATATGGACAGCAGAAGACCCTGTGGAGATCACACAGGCCGGCCTGAGACAGGTGGAGGCAAAACCAAGGATCGGGCTCAACTTCGCCAGGATCATGCGCGCCTTTTTGAGGGCAGATCCGGATGTGATAATGATCGGTGAGATGCGTGATGAGGAGACAGCCTCTATCGGTATTGAGGCATCTCTTACGGGCCACCTGGTTTTCTCAACCCTGCATACCAACAGTGCGCCAGAGACCATAACGCGATTACTGGACATGGGGCTCAATCCCCTCAATTTTGCCGATGCACTTCTCGGTGTTCTCGCCCAGAGGCTTGTGAGGAGGTTGTGTACAAAATGCCGTAAGGAATATCACCCATCAGAGGAAGAATTCGAGGAGATCGTAGATTTCTACGGCAAAGAACATTTTGCGGCCACTGGGATAAAATATTCACCCGATCTAAACCTCTATCAGGCCGCCGGGTGTGATATATGTTCCGGAACAGGCTATAAGGGCAGACTTGGTATCCATGAAATGATGGAGGGGACTGCAAAAATAAAAAAGATGATCAAAGGCCGGGCGCCGACAGAGGAACTTTTTGAACAGGCCATAGAGGAGGGTATGACAACCCTGAAGCAGGATGGTACGCTGAAAGTCCTCCAGGGGGTAACTGATCTTGCTGAAGTGAGGCGGGTCTGCATTAATTAGATGATATCATACGTGACTTTTCCCGCGAGATTGGCTATAAT
>JAIVXD010000372.1:0-2855 GCA_048636195.1 Anaerolineales bacterium | reverse complement strand
CAGCCGCAGTACTGGCCGCTGACCGCTCCTTGAAATCAAAAGATGTCATCCAGGGCGACAAACTTATTGTCATGGAGACTAACAAAAAGATTGCGCCTATTCGAAATGCAATAGACAAGGCCCTTATGGTTGTCAGGCAAAAAGAAAGTCTCGAAGAACTACTGGACAAGATTCAGTCCTTTCGTCATGAAACACCAACTTTAGACGTTGTTACAGATAATGTACTGTTAACCGCAGAAATGGTTGCAAGATCAGCGCTTTTGCGGCAGGAAAGCCGCGGTGTTCATTATCGTGAGGATTTCCCGGATAGTGACCCGGAATTAACAAAGTCTTCATTGGTAAACAAGGGAAAAGAAGGAGAAGTGAAGGCATTTTTTGAGTAGGAATAGAAATGATTCCTTTAAGTAAAGTTACTGAGCGATTAGAAAAAGAACTTTCAGCCAAGATACTCACTTTTGGCGAACTTATCGAGATTGCGGAGGAAGAGGGCCTTTCGATGAGCAGTGTGGTCGTGGCTGAGGCCATGGTCAAAGAGGGGAAATCCTACGAGGAAATCCTCTCTGATGTTATGGGGGAATTTGACCATAACATGAAGGCACTTGAAATAGGGCTGACCAGGGGAAGGAGTTTTATCCTTGGCACTGTTGGCTCTGACCTGGCTAAGTATGGTGACGACAAGGTTTTGATCAATGATTCACTGATCAATAAGGCCTTAATCTACACCCTGGCCACTGAGGTGGGAAATCACGAGATCGGTCTCCAGCCCTGTGCAGGGACAGGAGACTCATGCCCATACACCGGCCTGATAAGGGCACTCAAGGAAGAAGGTTTTTCACAAGAAAAAATTGCTCTTGCCGCGGCGCTCATACTTAAGGTTGGGAGCATTTTCAGGGCAGGTAAACAGACTACCGGGTGCAACATGGAGGGTTTCGGGGCAGGCGCGGCAGCTACTGCTGCAGCATTAACCGATCTGAGAGGTGGAACTCCCAAACAGGTTGCAAAGGCTATTGTCCTGGCGATATCCCCCACGATTGCTGTCCCCTGTACGCCTCGGGTTATGGCCGCGGGCTTATGCGCAACCCATATCAGCGGCGCTATTTTGATCGGTAATCAGGCGGCCAATTTGATCTTAAAGACATCGTTGCCTGTTGATATAGATGTGGACGTAATGATTGCCATGGCAGCAAGGATCCATGTGGAAGCAGCCCCGGTAATTACCGCTATTAATCTTGAATACCTGGAACCGTATTTTCAAAAGAAGAATCAAGTTGAACCCTTTGTTGATGAAGATATTCGAAATTCGGAAAAGGAGAAAGCGAATACAATCAAGAAGCGGGCACGCGAAGAGATTAGAAACTTGATATCTTCTTCCAGGCCTTTGACGCAGGTTTTTGGCGATGTTGTAGTAGGAGGGAGCAGCATTGCAGTGGGATCTCCGACCAATATGGCACGTATCTGCCACGCAATGCTATCGGGTGAAATAAAAAAAATTGAGATTGATCTTACGGTGGATCTTTTTTCACGAAGGGCTATTAATATACCGGCAATTCTTATGGGCGCAATATACGGGGCAAGAACAGATGACGCCGAACTGTATCATAAGATCTTTGAACTACCTGAAATCAAGAATATCGAAGTCAAGATCAATAAGGTAGATATTCCTCAAGTACAACGCATTCGGATAGAAGCAACTGAAACGAGTGCTATGGTAGATGCAAAGAACCGCGGGGGTGGTCGAGTAGCAATTGTTGACGCTAAACCGTCATTAAAAGAGGCCCTTATTGCTGCCGAAAGGCTGGGCATTGAAGTAGTTGACTGACTTAAAAAATAGAAAACCGGGCTTTTCCCCAATAACAAATAAAGAAGGTGGCAGAGAGTAATGGAAATTTCGAAACACGTTATTCATGACATAGAAAGAGTTTCAAAAGACCTTGTTGAATCAATGAAGGCCCTTCCCACTGCAACAATCCATGAGGCTTATGGCGGCAAAGGTGCTGTGTCCCATAATATCAAACCCATTAGAACAGGTATGAAACTTTGTGGTACGGTAATCCCGATAAAGACTCGCCCGGGGGATAATCTCATTGTGCATAAGGCCATTTATGTTGCGCAGCCCGGAGATGTGTTGCTGGTGGATACGTCCTCGTTTGTTGAAGCTGGATTCTGGGGAGGGATAATGACAGAGGCCGCTCAACAAAGAGGGATAGCAGGGCTTGTGACGGATGGTGCTGTGCGAGATACGGATGAAATTGCTCAAATGGATTTCCCTGTCTTTTCTAAAGGTATTTCCATCAAAGGGACAACAAAAACCTGTCTTGGCTCAATTAATCATCCCATCATCTTTGAAGGTGTAATGGTGCAACCCGGAGATGTAATAGTTGGGGATTCGGACGGGGTCGTCGTAGTTGCCCGGAAAGATGTTTCAGAGGTGATAGAAAAGGCAAGAAATCGGGAGGAAAAAGAAAAGGAAATCGTCTCTCAACTCAGGCAGGGTAAAACAACGCTTGAGCTGTATGGTCTTTCGAAGTTATTGGAGCGTGAAGGATTAGTGGAATAGTTCATCGTGAAAAATATTTGACGGGATAACAGGATAGACATGATTTAAATCCGGTTAATCAGAAAAGTAAGTGCCTAAAATGATTAAGCGATCTAATGTGCCTAAAGTTGAAAACATCTCAATCCCAAATTTTTAGTTACTTGTTAGATACGTGTTTAGATCATTGGTATTTGTTAACTGCCTTGTTGTCACAGTAAGACATATAAGCTTTATTCTAAATTTTGGAGAGAGAAAAGTTGAGATTAAGCGTAAGGTCAAAGATCTAGACTAAGAGATCAACAGGATGAAAAACAATCAT
>JAIVXD010000371.1:0-2863 GCA_048636195.1 Anaerolineales bacterium | reverse complement strand
TATATTCCCTTCACTTTGTTTCGGAAAGCAACGCATCTTCCATTGGCAGGGTCTATGTTCATGAAACCCTGGGCACAATCGTGGGAGCAGTTGCTTTTACCTATTTGCTTGTCCCTTACCTCCATTCCATACAAATAGCCCTGGGGGTAGCGCTTTTGAACAGCCTCTTGTGCATCCTTCTTCTGGGATATCCTCTCCGTAAATCTTTAACCGGCAAGGCGCTGGCAGTCGGGTCGGCAGTATTCCTGGTCTTATGTGCCTATTTAATCCTCAGCCCAAAGGCGGATAAAATTCATCATCTTTCCATAAGCCGGCAGTGGAGAGGGCAGGAGGTAGTCCATTATCAGAATTCTATCTATGGAAACATCACCGTCACCCAAAGGGGTGAACAATACACCTTTTTCTCTGATGGAATTCCTATCATTACCACCCCGGTTCCGGATATAGCCTTTGTGGAGGAGTTTGTCCATCTACCTTTGCTTTCTCACCCCTCACCAAAAAATGTGCTTGTTATTGGCGGGGGGGCAGGAGGGGTGATTCATGAACTCTTAAAACACCCGGTAGAAAGGGTTGACTATGCTGAACTCGATCCCTTGCTATTAAAGGTTGTTCAGAGGTTTCCTACCCCCATGACCAAAGCCGAAATCACTGCCCCCAGAGTAAATATCGAATATCTGGATGGCCGGTTCTTTATCAAGAAAACCCATCATAGATACGACCTGGTTCTGGTCGGCATCTCTAACCCCTCAACCTTACAGATAAACAGGCTCTTTTCTAAAGAGTTCTTCTCCTTGGTTAAGGACAGGCTTGAGAAAGGGGGAATACTGGTTATGGGTTTACCCGGTTCTCTAACTTACTTAAGCAAGGATTTGGGAGATCTCAACGCCTGTATCCTTAATACCCTTAAAGAGGTTTATCCCTATGTTCGGGTTATCCCCGGGGACTTCAACCTGTTTTTAGCCTCGACTTCAAAAGGGGTTTCTTTAATTAACCACACCTTACTCAGTCAGAGGCTAAATGAACGTGACCTTGAGGTAAGCCTTTTAACCCCGTTTCATATAAAGTACAAATTAGATTCCAGGTGGTCAGATTGGTTCTTTACCTCCCTAAAAGGCGCCACTGAAAAGATCAATCAGGATTTTTCTCCCCTGGGGATGTTCTATAGTCTTGCCTATTGGAATTCTCTCTTTTCTCCACATATGAAGTGGTTGTTTAAATGGTTTGAACAGGTAAACTTAAGGCTGTTGATTATCCCCCTTGCTATATTCACCCTCCTCTTTTTGATCATCTGTTTTAAGAGCCCAGCAATATATACAAAGCTAAGCATCCCTTTTGCCGTTATGGCTTCCGGTTTTGCCGGGATGATATTTGACCTGGCGCTAATCTATACCTTTCAGGCAGTTTACGGATATGTCTTTCACCAGATAGGACTTTTAGTGGCCGCCTTTATGGTGGGGATAGCAGCGGGAAGTCTAACCATGACCTCCCTTTTGAAAAGGGTTAAAAGGGATTTTGCCTTCTTTATCGGGTTAGAACTTGCCATGATTCTCTTTTCCGGAACTCTTCCGGCAATATTTCTTCTTTTTTCCCCTTACTTAGACCGTCCAGCGGTATTCTTTCTCTTCCAGGTGATCTTTCTTGTGCTCTCCTTTCTTTCCGGTCTTCTCATTGGCGCCCAGTTTCCCTTAGCCAACAAGATATATCTAAAGCACTCTCCCGATCTCAGCGGTACTGCCGGTCTGCTTTACGGAGCCGATCTTGCCGGCGGATGGATAGGCGGTCTCATTGGAGGGGTGGTGCTGTTACCGGTTTTAGGACTGGTTCAAACCTGCATAGCAGTAATTCTTTTTAAAATGGCCAGCCTCCTTATACTTCTTGTCCCAGCTCTCCTGAACAAGGTGAGATAACCGAATAAACCCAAAATCATGAAAGGAAAGGTTCAATCCGCTTATTAGAAGGCTTAAGGCCCGGTAAAAAGCCCGCTTTGAAACTCCCTGCGGCCCCGCTGGGACGGGATCTTTGCTTACGCTTCGACAAACTACGGGGAATGCGCTCACTGTTGCGATCCCATCCACTTGCGGCAGGGTTGTTAATTATTTTCTTGATTATGGCTATAAAGATGGCTATGATAGGCAAAAATATAACACGTCAAGGAGGTGGTAATAATGCAAAAGCAATTTTCCATATCTGAAGCAAAAAACAGACTTCCAACTATTATCCATTATGTCGAAAAAGGGCCATATGTTGAATTGACCAGACGAGGAAAACCGGTTGCAGTATTGCTGTCGATTCAAGAATATGAACGGCTCAGCCGCAAATATACGGGGTTTTGGAGCGCTGTTTCGGAATTTCGGCGAAAGATTGAGGATGAAGGAATTGATATATCTGATAGTGATTTCAAAGGGCTTCGAGATCTTTCTGCCGGAAGAGAAGTCGAGTTGAGGTGATGAAATATCTAATTGATACAAACGTACTTTCAGAGGCCGTGAAAACAGCCCCGGATAAATCGGTCATGAAGATGCTTAAAAAATGCCAGCACGAAATAGTTACTGCTGCGCCGGTTTGGCATGAGCTTCAATTTGGTTGTCAGCGCCTTCCGCGGTCCCGCAAACGTGAAATTATTGCTTCATTCCTTAACGACATCGTCAAACGCACGATGCTTATTCTTCCTTATGATGACAGGGCAGCAGAGTGGCATGCAAGAGAACGTGCCAGATTATCGTCAAAAGGCTTAGGAACGGGGACGAAATAACTTCCCCAACTATGCATCACAGCTTCAGGCCACCTTTGCCCGATCTCAAATCACAAAAATATCAAAATAGCCCGCTATTCCATCAACTTTTGCAATTTGAGATCAAACAAA
>JAIVXD010000370.1:0-2890 GCA_048636195.1 Anaerolineales bacterium | reverse complement strand
GAAAGGAACCCTGACAGGCCCTTTTGATCTTGTCCCACCTCCTTGATATTTGCAGTCAATCGCACGGTCTGTCTCCCGTTATAATGGCCAATACTATGGAAACCCGGGGTCAGCCGTATTTCAGCCAATTCCTTTAAAGGGATCTCTCCATGCCCTGGAATCACCACCTTCAAATTAACCAGGTCATCAAAATCGCGCCTGTATTCAGGCAGGTATTTTAATTTGATGTCCTGCTCCTCATCGCCTTCATTATAGGTAGCTACTGTCAGGCCGTAAAATGCCGCCTGAACTGTCATGACAAGATAATTGTGATCAATCCCGTATTTGTTTGCTTTTGCCTCATCTACAGTAATCTCCATAAACTGTTTAGACCTTGAAAAATCGTCCTGGATATCCATTATGCCTTTATGCCTTGCCAGCTCCGCCCGAAGGAGTCGTGAAATTGAGGCCGAGGTCTTCCAGTCGGGAGACTGAATCTTTAAGTCAACGTCAGTGCCAACCGGCGGCCCTTCAAGCATCCTCTCAAAGACAAAAGCGGTGACCCCATGCCCTGTGAGGACACGACCCGCCTCTTCCCTGACACCCTCCATCAGTTCCACAACACTGTGTTTTCTTTCTTTTCTCCCTTTTAAAATGACATTCACCATCCCGTAGTGCCTGCCGAAAATCGGCTCATAGTTGATTTCTTTCATCCCTGCAACCGCTATGGGGGCTACCAGTTCATCGCCGATGTGTTTTTTGACCACATCAGTAAGATCCATGAGCGTCTCCCGGGTTCTCTCAAGGGTGGAGCCTACCGGAAGGTCAAAATAGATGTTGAATCTCGGGAACACATCACTTTTTGGAAACATGATAAAATCGGTTTGAAAATACAGAAAAAAGGCCAGCATGGTTGACAATACAATAAACAGCACAGAAACATATCGATGGCGAAGGATGATCCTTAAAAAGGGATAATAGAACTTTCGGAAAGGCCCGAATATATCGACACGCCTTTTAAAGGGCTTATTTGCGTCTCTTTTTGGCGTCAGCTCCACCACATGCGAAGGCAGCATGAAAAAAACTTCAAAAAGCGAGGCCAAAAGAGCAAAAATCACTACTTTGGGCAGAATTGACATGTATCGCCCTATGATTCCACCAACAATAATGAGGATAGGGAAAAAAGCGGCCATAGTAGTAGAAACAGATGCCAGCACCGGCGCTAACACCTCGCGACTTCCCTCAAGTGTTCCTTTCCATAGAGAACTCCCTTTTTCTAAGTGGCGGTAGATATTCTCAAGAACCACGATGGCATCATCCACAACTACTCCAAGCACAAGGATCAGGGCAAAGAGGGATACACCGTTGACTGAAAAGCCAAAACTCTTCATAAGGATGAAGGTCAGGAGAAAAGATACCGGAATGCCAACGGAAGCAAACAGGGAGTTGCGTAATCCCAGGGCAATCCACAGGATGAAAAACACAGCGATGATACCTAACAAAGCGTTGATCTGAAGCTCATTGATCCTCTTCTTGATCTCACGTGACTGGTCAAAATAGATCGTGGTTTTCAGACCCGGATATTGTGCCGGGATGTCTTTGAGGAGCATTTTGACATCATCCACGATCTGGATCATGTTCGTTTTCTTTTTCCTTTTGACAGCGAGAACAAGGGCCTTCTCCTTATCTATAAAGGTCAGGGTCACGGGCTTTTCCAGGGTCGGGGTGATCCTGGCGATATCACGCACATAAACAGTGGTGCGGTTCGCACTCTTAAGCGCAATGTCCCCCAGGGCTTCAGGAGTCCGCGGCTCTCCAACCATACGGATCGCGGTCTCGTGGTCCCCCATTTCCACGGTACCTCCCGGGAGATTCCTGGTGCGTTTTGAAATGGCCTGTGCCACCTGGGGGACAGATATGCCATAGGCTGACATACGACGGGGGTCTAACTCTACCCAGATCTCATTTTCCCTCTCTCCCAGGATCTGAACCTCTGAAACCCCCTCGATGTTTTCAAATGTATCCGCCACATCTCCAGCAATATCCTGAAGCTGCATCATGGGGAGGTTCCCGGCCAGCCCCACCATGCAGACGGGGAAAAGGGCAACGTCAATCTCAATGACCATGGGGACCTTGGCCTCTTCAGGAAGATCCTCCACCCTGTTTACTGCATTTCTTACCTCCTGCATGGCCTGGTCGATTTCATATTCCGAAAGGTGGGTATTAAACAAGACGCGAATCTTGGAGGTACTTTCAAAGGAATCAGATTCATACCGCATGATCTCGGAGATACTTTCAAGTTCATCTTCTATCTTATTTGTTACAAGTTTTTCCATCTCCTCGGGGGAGAACCCCGGACAGACGGTAATAACCATTCCCTGCCCAATGGTAATATCCGGGTCCAGAAATCTGTGCATTGTATTGAAAGAGTATAGCCCAAAAACCACAATCAAAATCAGGGCCATTCTAACAACTATGGGTCTGGATAAGCCGAATCGGGTTAGGAACATGATCTAATCACTTCCATGCTCTACACCATCCCCGCTTTTAAGACCCGAGGGATTTGTAATAATCAGCTCCTGATCATCCAGGCCTGCAATAATCTCCACCCGTTGATCATAATAAGCGCCGAGCGTAACCTCTTTAAACAGGGCCTTGTCATCTTTGACCACAAACAATCCAATCTGTCCATCCTGCTCTGAAAGCCAGGCCGAGGGTACCTTAATTGTCTTTTGCTCATTCACAATGGGAAATTTGACTCTGACGGTCATACCGTCAGCCATCCTCGAATCAGGGTTATTGACCATCAGCTCCAGGGGAAAAGACTTGGTAGAAAGATCGGCAGTGGGTGATCGGAAAAACAACCTGCAGGAAAAAGTCTCATGGGGGAATGCATCCATTGTAAAGAAAA
>JAIVXD010000369.1:0-2897 GCA_048636195.1 Anaerolineales bacterium | reverse complement strand
CCCGGATATTCACAAAAACTTTATTGAGATCCACCCCGCTTGGACATGTCACAGAGCAGGCTCCGCATAGAAGGCACTTTGCAAAAATATCCCGAAAGTGGTCGCTCAATTCCAGCACTCCCTGGTCATAGAACCTTGCCAACTGGATTTTTCCCCTTGGCGCATACTTTTCAAGGAGAAGCTCTTTATGAACAGGACATGTTGCCATACAGAGCCCGCATTTATTACATTGATTAAACTCGTCAGCAATATTATTCAGCATCGTTTTAATTCCTCTAAAGAAAACTGCCCGGATTCAGTATGTTGTTGGGATCAAAAACCTTCTTTATCCCCCGCATAATGTCTATCGCGCTCTCGCTGAATTCCAGTGACATAAATCTGTCCTTGGCAATGCCAATACCGTGTTCGCCTGATAGGGTTCCGCCCATGGCAATAGTCGCCTCATAGAGCTCATCCAGGGCCTTGTCGATCCGAGCCATTTCCTCCTCGTCCTTGAGGTCGGTCATGATAAGAGGGTGGAGATTACCGTCCCCTGCATGGGCCAATACACCAATTTTCAAATGATATTTGTCTGCAAGCTCTACGATCTTTCTGATAATTTCGGAGAGCCTCTTTACAGGCACGGTGGCGTCCTCGACAATACAATTGGGTCTAACACTTGCAACAGCACCAAAGGCGGTCCTTCGTGCCTGCCATAGGCTATCCGCTTCCTCCGGAGTGCTGGCTTTTTCCACCTCAATGGCGCCCCTTTCTTTACAAAATCTCTCAATCTTCTCCCCTTGTCCCTCAACCGATGACGCTTCACCATCTACCTCTATTAATAACAATGCCTCTGCTTCTTTGGAAAATTTTGCACCGCCGAAGTTTGCGATCACATCAAGGACTACCCTGTCAATAAGCTCAAGAGTGGTTGGGACGATACCGGAACCGATGATAGCCGAAACAGCTTTTGCGGCATCATCAAGATCTGAAAACATAGCCTGAAGGGTGGCCTTTGCCGGCGGTAAAGGGACCAATCTAACTGTTATCTCGGTCATAATTCCCAGGGTGCCCTCGGAGCCACACATGAGCCTGGTGAGGTCATATCCGCTCACGCTTTTTAGTACTTTGCCTCCTGTCTTTATTACATCCCCGGAGGGCAGCACAACTTCGAGACCCAGAAGGTAATCCCTTGTCACACCGTACTTTACCCCCCTTGGGCCACCCGCATTCAAGGCAACATTTCCACCAATGGTAGAGACAAACAGACTGGCCGGGTCAGGTGGATACATCAGGCCGTACTGGGCCACCTCTTTCTGCAGGTCAGCATTCACCACGCCGGGCTGCACAACAGCACACATGTTTTCAGGGTCGATCTCAAGGATCTTATTCATCCGGTGAAAGGCAATAATAATGCCCCCTTCCCTTGCCACTGAACTACCGCAAATATTGGTGCCTGCCCCGCGTGGTATAATGTTGATCTTTTCCCGGTTTGCCACACGCATGATATTTGATATTTCATCCCTGCTTCCAGGAACTATTATGGCATCCGGCATAAATTCCGGCAGAAAGCCGTCATAGGAATAGGTGGCAAGATCCTCGGGCGTATCCAGAAACCACGCATCGCCCACAATGGAGCGGAACTCATCAGCTACTGATGTTGAAATCATGAAAAACCTCCATCAAATGATCATTATTTTGTTTGGAATGTGACAGCTCGAAGACTCCCCTCACTTTCAAAAGACATAGTTCCCAATTCCCCCATTAACTCCAGGTCCTTTCTTCCTTTAACCTCTTCTAAAAGGGCTTCTGAGATATCCAACTCGGCGATTTCCAGGGTGTTTTTAATGTGGACCACCCTTGCCTCTGTCGGATCTATTGCCCCGATGGTGTTCAAGGCAGCTTCAAAGGCTTCTCTATCTGTTTTAAGGGCAATAGGAATTCTCCCTTTCTCAGGGGTCATGCCTGCGATGGAATTGGTGGCCGTGACCCCCAAATCTATCTTTTTAAAAAGCCTCTGTGTGGTATAATCGGCCAGACCAACACCGATCGCATTTCCATGTGATTCCTCAGCCAGATCCAATACAACGATTCTTGTAATTTTAGGTTTTTCCGGTTCCTTTTCCCCAATAAACATGATCCTGCCAATGACATTGGTATCCATACCTGTACCGCTTATATTTTTGCCCATCTTATCCACAATCAGGACATGTATGTTGTCGAATGGAAGCCTGGCCATCAAAGTTTTGGCCCTGACTAACAGCTTTTCTTCATCAACTAAAAATTGGGAATGCGGAACGGCTTTAATAATTGCTGTTTCATCGTACACGTTTTCAACTAAGGCCACGCCGAACAAAACCGGGAGATTTTCCAGTATAACCCGACCAATTTCGGGAATGACCTCTCGATATCCATAAGCGATGGTTTGCTTGTGCACCTGAATACATCCCTTGTGTTTTCCTATCCCGATGGCCATCATCTTCATGAGCCCACTTTCAATAGGCCCTTCAAATTCGGTGTGTGGTTTGATTCGGTTTACAACAATAACTCCATCGGCCTCTGCTGCATTTTTATCCACCAGAACGGGAAAACCAAAACAAGACTTCCCGATCTCCACTACCTCCATAGAGGAGACAATAGGAGCGCCCACGGATTCTTCTGTGATATTGAGGCTCTTGAGAACCTCTACCTGGCCTTCGGCCGTACCGCCGCCGTGACTTCCCATGGTGGGGATAAGAAAAGGTTTGGCTGAGTTTTCTTTTAAGACGCGGACCAGATGCCTAAAAATCCGGTCAATATTGGCCACTCCACGACTTCCGGCAGTGATGCCAATGCGTGCCCCTGGCTTTATCAGGGAGCTGATCTGAATGGACTCCAACTCATGACTCAAGGTCTCCTCAATATTATCTACCTTAGGC
>JAIVXD010000368.1:0-2908 GCA_048636195.1 Anaerolineales bacterium | reverse complement strand
GAGACGGATTTGTTGCTAAAAGGGAGGACCGAAACCATGGCCCCTGACGTGGATGCTCAGGTATTGATAAACAAGGGCAAGGGCGTGCCTGGAGAAATTATGCCGGTACTCATAAGCCAGGCCCATGCTTTTGACCTGGTGGGGGAAATTAAGGATTAAGATGAAATCAAGTAGCGCGATTTTAGATAAATATACAGATCATATTGCAAGAATTAACAAAGAATTGAAAGAAGCACTCACTTCTCGAGTAAGCCTTGTAGAGATTATCGGGAAACACACCCTATTAGGACATGGCAAAAGGCTTAGGCCCCTCTTTTTTGTGCTTTCCTGCCAACTCTGCAGTTACCAGGGAAAAGATGTATACCGTCTTTCGACCATTTTCGAGTATATCCACGCCGCGTCCCTGCTCCATGATGACGTTTTGGATAATGCCGAGACCAGACGAAACAAACCTTCCGCCAATCGCTTTTGGGGTAATCATGCTGCGGTGTTGGAAGGGGATTTCCTATACTTAAAAGCATCTTCTATCGGCGTGGAATCCAGCAACCAGCGGCTTCAGAAAAAAATTACAGATTCCACCATACGAATGACCGAAGGGCAAATTTTGGAGTTAAGCCATACAAATGACTGGAATATCAGCAGGGAAGACTATATGGAAATCATCACAGCCAAAACGGCCGTACTTATGTCTGCGACGTGTGCCTGTGGAGCCATTATATCCGGAGCTGAAATAGAGACCGAGCAGTTTCTCGGCGAATTTGGACTGAATATGGGAATAGCTTTTCAGCTCATGGATGATCTGCTGGATTATACTTCTTCGGAAGAGGTGTTTGGAAAGCCGGTTGGTAAGGATCTAAAAGAAGGTAAGATCACCCTGCCCTTGATATACACCCTGCCAAAAATTGAGGCGTCCGAGGGGAATAGACTTGAGAATTTGTTTAAGAACCACCAGGCCACTGAAGAAGATTACCGGCAACTGATTGGTCTTGTGAGGAGCAAGGGGGCTCTCGATCAGATTAAGGATGAGGCAAGGTCTTATGTTGACAGGGCGGCAGGGTGCTTGAGCAGGTTCCCGGATTCGCCCGCCAAGAGAGGTCTCCTGGAACTGAACCGGTTTATCGTGGAAAGAAAATATTAACAATTGCCGTTACTATTCAGGTCTCTCTTTTTTAGACAGGATAAATACCTGAGTTACCAAACGCCAATCGAAAAGAACCAATCGCTCCTATTTTCCAAAAGGACATACGGGGTAATGACATTTCTCGCAATTCAGGCATAAACCCCCATGGGCCAGTGCCGCGAGATCCTTCCTTGTGATAATCTCGCCTGCCAGGACGCGCGGGAGCAAAATGTCTAATACCGTGGCCTTATAGAAAAGAACGCATGCCGGTACCCCCAGAATGGGGACGTCACCGATGTGTCCATACAGAAACATGGCTCCCGGTAGAACAGAAGTCCCATACACCACGTCTTCCGCACCAGCTTCTGCAATTGCCACACGACTTATATCATCCGGGTCAACACTCATACCCCCTGCCACTATTATGAATTCTGCCCCCCTTTTGAGCAAATCGTCGATGCATTTGACAATCTCAGCCTTGTCATCGGGTGCAAACAAAGGTTCTTTGATCTGGCAACCAAAAGATTCCAGCTTTTTTCTGAGTATGGGCGCGAATTTATCATTAATAAGACCACTGTAAACCTCGTTTCCTGTGATAACGATCCCTGTTTTAGGCTGTGAAAGCGGCTTAACAGAAAAAATTCCACCGGCAGCCTCTGCTATATGTACGGCTGCACTCAGCGTCATCTCATCAATAATCAAGGGAATTGCCCTCGTGGCGCAGACTATTTCTCCTTTTTCCACGACTGCATTTGTGTGCTGTGAGGCGCAGCAGATTGCAGGAATGAGGCACAGCTCGGTCAAGGCCTGGACATTCACCTTTAGAAGACCCTTATGTGCCGCCTTCAGGCTGATTTTCCCCTCGGAAGGGCGGCCCTCAAAATCAACCCCTGGACCTGTCAGGGCCTTAGCAAGTCTGATGGCGGCCTCGTCCTCATGGACTTCCCCGGGCCCGATGTGCAGGACAAACAGATGTTCTTTTCCCAGACGCCTGAGGTGTGGAATATCTTCTTCCCGTACAATGTGGCCTTTTCTAAATGCAACTCCCTTGAACTGACCAGGCCTGATTTCTGTAATATCATGGGCAAGGACTTTTCCAACGGCCCGGTCAACGGGGATAGTGTTTGCTGAAGATTTGAATTTATTGGGCACGGATTTCCTCCGGAATCTCGAAGTCAAAATTCGGTTTTCGGTCTTAATCTGTTCTTATGATTTTCTATTGACGATTACCAATAGCCAATAGTCAATAATCAATAGTCAATATTTAAACACTTTCGTAAAGCATTAAACACGGATACGAAGCAGATCGCTGCCCAATATTAGCTCACCCTCGTATGTCCTACGGCATTGTGCTGCAATGTCGGTTGCCAGGCATTCGGGGTAAAAATGGGTCAGAAGCAGTCGTTTTGCCCCGGCCAGACTGGCAATGCGGCCTGCCTGAGAAGGCGTAAGGTGCCCTTCTACTTCTTTTCCATCCGGAAAAGAACACTCCAGAATCAGAAGATCCGCTCCCATGGCCAGATCCACAATCTCATTACAAAAGCCGGTATCCCCCGAATATACAATGCTTTTCCCTGACCTGTCATCGATACGGTAGGCAATACTTTCAGGCGTGTGTTTAGTGGATTGCACTGTGAGCTTAAAGTTGTGGTAGTCTCTTTCCGGGTTAATCCCGACATCAATCTCCTCAATAGTCATGATCTCGGGAGGAAGAGAGATCCAATCAGCATAGGCCTCCTGGAGACGTTGGATAAATTCCTTTATTCCACGGGGCCCGGTTATAATAAA
>JAIVXD010000367.1:0-2921 GCA_048636195.1 Anaerolineales bacterium | reverse complement strand
CACCGGAGTGACGACTTTTTGCGAAACCATCAATATTAAGCTCAGCCTATATTTCCTCCCCTGCCATCATCACAGGGTTCACCGTCATCATCAGATCTGGCTTGTTCTGCACTTGGGGATGTAGTGCAGTAGGGAAGTTTGTCATCAACTTTTTTCTTTTTTCCTTTCACCTGGTCTTCTACTTCTTCCGCTTTTTTTTCTTCCATCACCTTAACCTCCTATACTTGTTGGCCATCAGGATTCCTTTTTACTCTATCTCAAGCCTAATTGCAATCAGTATCCTAATATCCTCTTGCTAATCTACCTTGGCTTTGTACAGGAGAAGACTGTTGGAAACGACCGTTATGCTGCTCAAGGCCATTGCAAATGCAGCCAGTATTGGATGAAGCTGTCTTAAAAACGCAGGCAAAAATTCAAAAGGATAGAGCACACCTGCCGCAACAGGGATGAGAACAATATTGTAAAAAAAGGCCCAGAAAAGGTTCTGCCTGACTGTTCCCATAGTGGCCCTGCTGAGATTGATGGCCTTAGAAACTCCGGTCAGATTACCACTGGCCAGGATCACATCGCCTGATTCTATGGCCACGTCAGTCCCTGTCCCAATGGCCAGGCCCACGTCGGCCTGGGCAAGTGCTGGAGCGTCATTGACACCATCTCCGACCATACCGACTTTCGCCCCTTTATCCTGGAGATCTTTGATTTTTGCGGATTTTTCTTCCGGCCTGACCTCTGCAACTATCTCATCAATATTAACTTCAGAAGCGATTGCCCCGGCGGTCTGGATATTATCCCCTGTGAGCATGACCACCTTCAGATTGTGCTCATGAAGCCGGCCAATGGCCTCTTCTGACTCAGGCTTGACCGTGTCTGCAACGGCTATCAGGCCTGCAAGTTTTTTGTCAACCACTACAAGCATCACCGTCTTTCCTTCATCCTGCAAAGAGCGGATTTGATCTTTTGCATCTAAAAGGTCCAATTCCATCTCATCAAACCAGTTTGGCTTTCCCACCAGGACATCCTGCCCGTTTATTTTTGCTTGAACCCCGAGACCCCTTAAAGCCCGAAATCCCTCTGGTTCAGAGAGATCGATCCCCCTTTTTTCTGCCTCTTTGACCATGGCCAGTCCAAGGGGATGTTCAGATCCCCTTTCCACCGACGCACCGAGTCTCAAAAGATCTTCCTCGTTCTTAATAAGTGAATCAGACACAATCACGTTGACCACAGAGGGCTTGCCCATGGTGATGGTCCCTGTTTTATCCAGAACAATCGTATCCAGTTTTGTGGCCATCTCCAGGGCCTCACTGTTCTTGAAAAGGATACCTTTTTCAGCACCTTTTCCTGTTCCAGCCATAATTGCTGTGGGTGTTGCAAGTCCAAGGGCACAGGGACAGGCAATGACCAATACTGCTACCATTCGTATCATGGCCGGGACAAATTCGCCACCAATAGTCCACCAGAGGATAAAAGTCAGGAAAGCGATCCCGATTACGGCAGGCACGAACACAGCGGCGACCCGATCCGCCAGGGCCTGAATAGGGGCCTTGCTACCCTGAGCTTCCTGAACCAGCCGGATGATCTGGGCCAGGGCCGTATCCTTTCCGACCCTGTTTGCCTCAAACTTAATACGACCCTCTCCATTGATAGTGCCACCTGTAAGTTTAGCCCCGGCATGCTTATCTACGGGGATCGGCTCTCCTGTTAACATGGATTCATCAACTGTTGATTCGCCTTCCAGGACCACCCCGTCTACCGGGATACTTTCGCCAGGGCGTACAATAATCACGTCTCCCACCTTGACCTGGGAAAGCGGGATCTCTCTTTCCTTTTCACCTTCCATAATGGTCGCCGTCTTTGGTCGCAGCCCCATCAGCTTACGGATAGCACCACCTGTGCGGCCTTTTGTTCTGGCTTCAAGCATTTTACCAAGCTTGATCAAGGTGATGATGACGGCAGAGGTTTCAAAATAGACATGATCTCCCAGGGGAGCGTAAAGAAGCACAGCAAGGGAGTAGAAATAGGCAACCGATGATCCCATTGCCACCAGGACATCCATATTGGCGCTGCCATTTTTAAGGCTTTTCCATCCTCCAATGTAGTAATCCCCGCCAGTATAAAATTGAACAGGCGTTGCCAATGCCAGGAAAAGCCAGTTGATCCATTCAGCATGGGACCACAGTCCAAAAAGACCGAAGTCCCTTCCCATGCTGAGAAAGAAGAGCGGCGCTGTGAATAAAATTCCTATGGCGAATTTGCGGGTTTGGTTTTTGATCTCGGCTTTTCGAGCCGCCAGTTCCACATCTTCGACCTCCATAGTCTCATCCGGTCGTATGGCCCCATATCCGGCCTTCTCTATGGCGCCAATCATCTCATCTATGGTGGTCAAGCTCGGTATGTATTCCACATGGGCGCGCTCTGTGGCAAAATTGACTGAAGCCTTTACTACACCGGGAACCTTTTTGTTTAAGGTCCTTTCAACGGTCGCGGCACAGTTGGAACAGGTCATCCCCGTAACCGGGATTTCAACGGTTGTTTTTGCCACTCCGTAGCCTGCATCATATATATTTTTCACCAGATCTTTGATCGCAATCTCATTTGAATCATATGAGATTACGGCCTGTTCAGTGGCAAAGTTGACATTCGCGTCCGTGACTCCCTGAAGTTTTTTGACATTTCTTTCAATACTCAGGGCGCAATTGGCGCATGACATCCCTGTGACCGCGATAGTGGCGTTTTTCTCAGACAAAATAAGCTTACCCTAACCCGGATAAACCGGAACTAAATTGAATACTGACGATTGAATATTGACGATTTGAGGAGTCGCTTCGCTCCGTCTATTCACATAAATTAGAGAGAATTTCACAGATAAGAAACTCAATCTCCAAATCACTCAATCTTTTGATTCTTTACTCATCGGCCGGATA
>JAIVXD010000366.1:0-2983 GCA_048636195.1 Anaerolineales bacterium | reverse complement strand
AAAAGCCCCAGGCGGTTATTGAGGCACTAACAGCTTGAAAATACGTTGTTTCACTGAACAAGGAACTGCACCTGACCGCCTTTTCTTTGCTCCTTTTCAAATTGGGGTCGCCAAGCTAACCATTTGATATATTTATAATATGATTGGTTTTTTCTTATTTTTAGGGCTTAAACCTTCAATTTTCATATCAAAATAATCTATGTTCGCCGATTAATGGCTTGACTTGCCACTTTCTGTGGCGTACGATATGTCGTACGTTATAAAAAGGAGGTACTAAACAATGCCTACCCTTACAGCGACCGAAGCAAGAAAGCGGCTCTATACCCTCGTCGATGATGTTGCAGAGTCCCATGATCCAATCCAAATTGTTGGGAAACGAAACTCGGCTGTCCTCGTCTCTGAAGAAGACTGGAGAGCAATCCAAGAAACATTATACCTGTCATCTATACCAGGAATGCGGGAATCGATTCGCGAGGGTTTGAAAACTCCGGTTGAAGAGTGTGAAGAGGGGCTTGAGTGGTGAACTGGCTTCTGGTTTACACAAAGCAAGCCAAAAAAGACGCCAAGAGACTATCCCATTCCGGTTTAAAGCCACAAGCCGAGCGGCTCCTCGACGTTCTCAGAGAGGATCCTTATCGCACCCCGCCCCCATATGAGAGATTGGTTGGTGATCTGGCCGGCGCTTGTTCCAGGAAAATCAATATCCAGCATCGGATTGTCTACCAAATTTTAGATGATATCAAGACGGTCAAGATCATCCGGATGTGGACCCATTATGAATAGTCGCCGCTTTTCGGCGAACATCAGCTTGGAGAAAGATGCTCTTTCCGCTACGCTCCATCCCCACCGGTGAGCTTAGCGCTCAAAACATAAAATGAAAAACAGAACCGATATCACTGAATTCGACAAAATCCCTAATGTTGGCCCTGCAACAATCCGGTATCTCAACATGTTAGGCATCAATAAGCCTTTTGAGTTAATTGGTCAGAATCCTTATTCGATGTATGGGGAATTATGCAAGATAGCAGGCAAAAAATTTGATCCTTGTCTTGCTGACGTATTTATCTCAGCAGTGAGATTTATGGAAGGTGCGCCACCCCATAAATGGTGGCACTACACAGAAGAAAGAAAAGCGACATTATTAAAAAAAAGGAGCTGACAAAATGATCGCATATTGTGGAATGGATTGTTCGAAGTGTGAAGGTTATTTGGCGACCCAAGCAAACAGTGACGCAAAGCGCAAAGAGGTCGCTGAAAAATGGACTGTTCAATATAATACAGACATCAAGCCGGAACAAATAAATTGTAATGGTTGCAAATCTGATGGCATTAAATTCTTCTTTACTGAAAGCATGTGCGAAATCAGAAAATGCAATATAGAAAAATCCAATGCTCATTGCGCAACATGCAGTGAATATAAATGCGAAAAACTTGAGAAGTTCATCGAGTTAGCCCCACCAGTCGGAGAGGCACTTGAGGCATTACGTTAAATAAAATTGAGTAATTGCGCTAACAATGTGGACCACACTAACCATTTAGAACTATTAAAGAAAGACCGTAAAAACACCTACCTGTAGAACGTAAAGCTATAATTTCAATAAGTTAGCGTGACCCAACGAGTGCGTGAGGGCATCAGGGAGTCCTTGATGACGCCGGATGTCAATATCCAATACCGCATAAGGAATCTTTAATCCAGGGAGGTCATAAATGTTTAAGACAAAGATCACAGACATGCTGGGCATAGAATACCCTATAGTTGGGGGTACCATGATGCATATTTCTAACGCGGAATTTACTGCGGCCATTTCCAATGCCGGGGCCTTGGGCATACTCGCTTCGGCCATCTACCAGAGCCGCGAGGCCTTTGGAGAGGCGTTGGATCAGCTGATTGGGCTTACGGAAAAGCCGTTTGCCGTCAACCTCAACCTATTTCCCATGATGCGGCCCATTGACAATAATGATTATCTGGATGTGCTGTTGGAAAAAGGGGTGAAGATCGTGGAAACATCAGGCCACTCTGCACCTGAAGAACTGTGCGCCCGGTTCAAAGAGGCGGGCCTGACCTGGATCCACAAATGTGTCGGCGTTCGTTATGCGCTCAAGGCCCAGAAGATTGGCGCTGACATTGTTACGGTGGTGGGCTATGAAAATGGCGGTGCCACTGGAAAGCTGGATGTCGGGACCCTTGTACTGGTGCCAAGGGTTGTCGAGAGCCTCCAGGTTCCGGTCATAGGGGGCGGGGGCGTATCTGACGGCAGGGGGCTTGCGGCAGTATTGGCTTTAGGCGCGCAGGGTGTCATTATTGGCACACGCCTCTTAGCCACAAGAGAGGCGCCGATCCATGAAGCACTGAAGAAGGCCCTTGTTCAGGCCGATGAAGTGGACACCATGCTGGTCATGCGTTCCATCGGGGCTACCCACAGGGTATGGACCAATGCGGCGGCCAAGAAAATTGTGGAGCTGGAGGCTGACCAGGCAGGGTTGCCGGAAATTCTAAATATTGCTACAGGAGAAAAGGCCAAGAAGATGTACAATGAGGGAGACTTAGATGCAGGGATTATCTCGTGCGGCCAAGGGGTAGGCATGGTTCACGACATTCCCACGGTTAAGGAACTCCTTAGCCGGTTCATGGCAGAGGCCGCTGATGTGGCCAAGGGACTGGTGAATTAGGAAGGAGAACAAACTTGTAGGATTTCCTCCATCCCTTCTGCCGTGTCAAAAGCGCTATGAATCACCACCACCAGCGGGAGCGAATCCCTGGACGAAAAATTGCCGGGCACATGAAAGCTATAACTCCGTTTAAGTCAAGAATGGGGTCTGCTTTTGACTCGACTTTCTTGTTGAGGGGCAGGATAACATAGTACCTCTGAAATTTAAGGTTAGAAATTTGAATGACACTTTTTTCAATACAATACAGGCAAGATTCACGGTATTAGTGCAGGATTGGGATTCATGTTCTTGCTTTTAAACCCACTGTTGGCAT
>JAIVXD010000365.1:0-2996 GCA_048636195.1 Anaerolineales bacterium | reverse complement strand
GCATTTAACTCCCCAAATCCCTAACCCGGATAAACCGGAAAAGTGCCTAAAGTGAACTAAAGCCTGCCCTGGTGCGATACACTTGGAGTACTTGTAGGCTTTAAGAAAAACTCATAATTGGCCTTCTTTGACACTGGCCTTTCAAAACCAGGTCTGGGCCAGGGTTTAAAGTGCCTATTTATCCCGCTTGTAGCGGGGAAGTTAAGGAGTCGCTTCGCTCCATAGATTTTACAAAATATCTTATATCCTTTACTTTAGTCATTTTAGTTCACTTTAGTCACTTCACACTTTTTTGAGTTCTGATTTTAATATTAGATTTTCTGCACGTTTTGCGCAGAAATTTATTACTAAGAGTCTATGCTATGAAATATAATCCGCAGAAACTGGAAGCCAAATGGCAAAAATCCTGGGAAAAGGACAATCTATTCAAAGTCTTTGAAGACCCGTCTAAAGAGAAATATTATCTGCTGGAGATGTTTCCGTACCCTTCAGGTAAAATCCATATGGGGCACGTACGGAATTATACCATTGGCGATGTAGTGGCGAGATACAAGAGGATGTGTGGTAAGAATGTGCTTCATCCCATGGGATGGGACGCCTTTGGAATGCCTGCGGAGAATGCGGCCATTGAGAATAACACGCACCCGGCCCAGTGGACCAAAGCAAATATAGAGGCCATGAAAAGCCAACTCAAGAGAATGGGTTTTAGCTATGATTGGGACCGGGAGCTGGCCACCTGTGATCCGGACTATTACCGCTGGGAACAGCTCATATTCCTGAAGATGTATGAGAAAGGCCTGGCCTATAAAAAGAGGACCTACGTCAACTGGTGTGATAAATGCCAGAGCGTCCTTGCAAACGAACAGGTAGAAAACGGTTGTTGCTGGCGTCATACGGATCAGGAAGTGACAATTAAGGAGATGGACAGTTGGTTCCTGAAAATAACTGCTTACGCGGATGATATCCTGAATTACTGCGATAAACTCCCGGGATGGCCTGACAGGGTGTTGACAATGCAGAGGAACTGGATCGGAAAGAGCTATGGCGCCATCATCCGATTTCCACTGGTTGGCTCAGATGAGGTTATTGAGGTTTTCACCACTCGACAGGATACGGTTTTCGGGGCAACCTTTATGTGCTTTGCTCCCGAACACCCGATGGTTAAGGAAATGGTGAAGGGACTGCCCCAGGAGAAGGAAGTTGCGGAATTCGTGGAGCGAACCCTCAGGATGGACACCTTTATGCGCACAGCAGATCTCACGGTGAAAGAGGGGGTGTTTACCGGGAGATACTGTCTCAATCCTGCGACCGAGGAACAGATACCCATATATGTGGCTAATTTTGTCCTGTTTGATTACGGCACAGGGGCCATTATGGCCGTTCCAACGCACGACCAGAGGGATTTTGAGTTTGCCAGAAAGTATAACCTTTCCCTCAGAGTGGTGATCAAACCAGAGGACCGGGATCTTAATGAAGAAACTATGACAGAGGCTTACGTGGATGAAGGTATCCTGGTCAATTCAGGCCCATTTAATGGCCAGCGTAACCTGAAGGCATTGGATAGCATTGCTGAATATCTGGATTCAAAAGGGTTGGGTTCCAAAACAGTGAATTTCAGAATCCGGGACTGGGGAATATCGCGGCAAAGATACTGGGGGACTCCAATCCCGATTATATACTGCGAGAAATGTGGTGCGGTTCCGGTTCCAGAGGAGGATCTCCCTGTCGTCCTTCCTCTGGATCTGGACATGAGACCCAACGGCGGGTCCCCCCTGCCATTTGAGGCATCCTTTTATGAAACAACCTGCCCCAAATGTAAGGGAAAGGCAAGACGTGAAACAGACACTATGGATACCTTTGTGGAATCCTCCTGGTATTTTAATCGATACGCCTGCCCCGATTACGATAAAGGGCCACTCGACTCAAAAAGGGTGGACTATTGGATGCCCGTGGATCAGTATATCGGTGGCATTGAGCATGCCATTCTTCATCTTCTTTATTCGCGTTTCTACACAAGAGTGCTTAAAGATTTTGGGCATCTAAAAATAGTTGAGCCATTTACCAAGCTGTTGACCCAGGGGATGGTGTGCAAGGAAACTGAGGAATGTCCGACGCATGGATACCTTTACCCTGACGAAGTCAAGGACGGCCGGTGCGTACACTGCCAGGCCGAAGTGGTGATCGGCAACACGGTCAAGATGTCCAAGTCAAAACGAAATGTGGTGGATCCTGAGGATTTTCTGAACAGGTATGGCGCGGATACAGTTCGAATGTTCTGTCTATTTGCTTCGCCGCCTGAGAAAGGCCTGGAATGGAATGATCAGGGGGTAGAGGGATCATACCGGTTCCTGAACCGTGTCTGGCGCCTTGTGGTTGATAATTTTGATGAGGTTATAAAAGTTCCTGTCCATGACGGCAAAGAGCCCTTGACAGGACAGTTAAGAGACCTCCACCGCAAAACCCACCTGACTATCAAGAAGGTGACAGATGATATCGAGAATCGGTTTCACTTTAATACGGCTATTTCCGCCATTATGGAACTGGTTAATGAAATTAACCAGTTCTTGAGCCAGGAAGGCAAAAAAGACGGTCTTTCATGGTCCGTGGTGCGGGAGGCTATTGAAACCACAGTGGTGCTGCTTTCTCCAGTGGTACCCCACATTACGGAAGAGCTGTGGAACATGTTAGGGCATGATGAGACCCTCCTCAAACTTCCCTGGCCGGCTTACCGCCCGGAGGCCTTGGAAGCTGAAACAAAACTGGTCATACTGCAGGTGAACGGGAAGGTGAGAAGCCGGATCGAGGTGCCAACTTCCTATGGTGAAGAGGAAATCAAGGCAGAAGCCCTGTCAGATGAGCGAGTTCAGCGCTTCGTCAACGGAAAATCCATCAAAAAGGTGATTGTGGTCAAGAAAAAGCTGGTAAACGTGGTAGTCTAAGACGATTGACTATTTTCGATTGACTATTGACTAATAATGGATTTAGAAGTTTTCATA
>JAIVXD010000364.1:0-3008 GCA_048636195.1 Anaerolineales bacterium | reverse complement strand
TATCTTTTCCGACTTTTTTAGTCATTTCCACTACAGTGACTTCCTTGTTCCCCTTGTTCAACAACTCCGTAAGGGTCTCAATCGACTCTGCCCGGCTGGTCATGAGAAAATGAAGGATGTCCGGGGAGAGGGTCCCCTGATTGGCCAAATAGAGTGCCGTTTCTAAGCCCACGGCATTTCCACCTATGATTACCACCTTTTCCCTGACCCCAACTCGCCCGGCCAAGACATCCCACGCCTGGACCACGTTTTTACCGTCAATACCAGGGATATCCGGCAGGATTGGGCTTGCCCCCGCAGCCACCACAACGGCATCAGGGGACATCTCCTTTATGAATGGAATATCCGCCTCCTTATTGAGCAGGATCTCCACATCCAGGGCTTTTAGATTATTGATCAGGTCTCTGGCTGCCGTGACAATTTCCTCCCTCCCCGGTATGCGTTGGTTCAGAAGCAACTGCCCTCCCAGTATGTCGGATTTTTCAATTAGTGTGACTTTATGGCCCCTTTCCGCTGCCGTACACGCGGCCTTCATGCCGGCAGGACCTCCGCCAACAACCAGGACCTTTTTCGGTTCAGGCGCAGGCATGGACTTCAGCTCCCCTTCTTTTCCTGCCCTCGGATTGACTAAGCAGGTGGCAGGCTGCATACGGAAAATGCTGTCAAAGCACCCCTGGTTGCAGGCAATACAGTGATAGATCAAGCCGGATTTTCCATTTTTGGCCTTATTGGGGAGATCCGGGTCTGCCAGAAGCCCCCTTGCAATGGTAATCAGGTCTGCCTGGCCATTTCTTAAGATCTCTTCGCCAATTTGTGGATTGTTTATACGGTTGCTGGCCAATACCGGGACTGATACGGCGGATTTAATACCCTGTGCAAGGTATACGTAGGCCTGATGTGGAACACACATGGTTAACTGGGGGATGCGGGTCTCGTGCCAACCTCCTGTGACATTAAAGAGATCGATCCCAGCCTTTTCAGCTTCAGAAGCGAAAAGCCTTGATTCCTTATTGGTATTTCCTCCTTCCATAAAATCATTGCCTGCGAGACGCAAGAGTATGGGAAAATCCGGGCCAACCGCCTTTCTTACCTTTTCAACCACTTCAAGGCCAAAGCGCATCCGGTTTTCCATAGAACCGCCGTACTTATCTTCACGCAGATTAGTTATGGGTGAAAGGAACTGGCTGATAAGATATCCTGCGCTACCGAGGATCTCCACTGCATCAAAGCCGGATTCTTTGGCACGAACTGCCGCTTCAGCGAACTTGTCCTGCACCCCGGGAATCTCATCCAGTTCGAGGGCCCTTGGAGTTTCACCAGTAAATTTAGATCTTACGGCCGAGGATGAAAATGGTTTCCGGCCTCCGATTGCAGCGGAATGGGTATAGCGGCCTGCCTGGTAGAGCTGGGCAGCGATTCTTGCTCCATTTTTTTTGACAGCATCGGTCAACTGCTTAAGGCCCGGTATGTACCGGTCATCATGGATACATATCATGCTTGCCATGCCCCCCAATTCATCTATGGGGCATCCGCCCACGACTATAAGCCCCACTCCACCTTTGGCCCTTAATGCATAAAAGTCGATCAGGCGGTCCGTGACTTCACCTACCGGGGTATATCCCAGGTGCATGGCCGTCATGACAATCCGATTTTTGAGCTCCATGGTGTTAATCTTTATGGGTGAGAACAGGTAAGGGAATTCCATATGCTGACTCCTTTCAAAAATTTATGTATGCCAGTTCCTACAACGTATCAAGTTAGTTCGCTTCGCTTACAATTGGAATAATGGAATGATGGAATAATGGGTTCTGGGAAGATGTCGAAATTTAATGGAATATTGATAACACCCCTCCTGACCAGGAAACAAAAAGTATTCATAAATGTAAACCTTCCTTATAAAAATCAATCCCGCTAAAGACGGGATCTTCGACTTTCCAATATTCCATCATTCCATTATTCCAGGTGTGATGCAGAATCAGTAGGCCTCAATAAAAATCAATAATAACAATAAAGTGTATAAATTCCAAGACATTAAATTATGAATAAAAGCGATCCTCCTCCTCTTCCTCCATATAAGCCCTTTTCCTCCTTATTACTCTTATGAAGGCGTATATGGTAATCAGGGCTGCGACGGAGAAAAGGATTTCGTAAAGATGGTAGCTTAGATAGGTAAACCAGGTCACTCTTTGTCTGAGGGAATGATGCCATTTTTTTTCCAATTCCCCTAAAGGAATTGAAAGCGCTTTCAGGATAGCGGAATCAACATCTTCCCCCTGTCTCATATAGTTAAGGACTGTTAGGATCCCCTCCTTGCCGAATTTACTAATGATATAGGTTACAAAGCTTTTGCTCTCTTCGTAGGCCAGGGGCAGGGATTCTTTATCAGGCGGGAAACCCTTTTGTAACGTGTGCAAGGGGATTAATCTGTCCCTGAAGACAGCCTTGTTTAAAAGAGACCGTTTTTGATCCATTAGGATATCACTTATGCCGTCGCTCGCCCATTGAGCAATCCCTTCATCCAGCCATCTCGGTAAAGCAACCCCTCTGATATGATGGTGAAGCAGAAGATGACAGAGTTCGTGTTTTAGTATGTTACCGAGGTTGAATGGGTTAATGTGCATTTTAGAGTGGTCAATCACAATAAGGTTTCTTGCGGGAACAGCAAAGGCCACAGTAAGGGGGCTTTCAGCCATCCTCTGGAATTTTGCTCTGTCCTTGATGAGGATGATGGATGGTTTAAGATTCAATTTCCATCCAAAGATACGTTCAAGATCGGCCTTTATCCCGGGATACATATCCGCCACTTCCAATGCAGCGTATTTCAAGGGAGGGTCATAAAATACGGCGAAATCCTTGTCTTTAAGGACACTAAGCTCTCCGGCGCAAAGGCTTTTTACGGAAAGGATGAGTAAAATTAAAAGAAGAAAGAGGGTCTTTATTTTCACGAACTTAGCTCCGCTTTGTGTAAGTTCTCAAAAAGTCCGGGCTTTATCAGAAAAATCCCCCTT
>JAIVXD010000363.1:0-3018 GCA_048636195.1 Anaerolineales bacterium | reverse complement strand
ATCCCGTCCCGGTCTCGGGACGGGGAGGGCGGGCCGTAAGGATTTTATAAAAGGCTCACGCCTAAACTCCGAAAGGCTATACAGCTATTGTAATTCGATCGAGGCATTAATCCGGTTGTGAGCGCCCGAACTTATTGAGAAGTTACATATTTTACTTGCACTCAAACTCCAATATGCTATCTTCACATCTTTAAATTCACCTTGGGAAGGTTTATGAAACATGATTGAATTAGATTTCTCAAAGGGAAACGGCCTCTTGCCTGCCATTGTCCAGGACTTTAGATCAGGCAGAGTGTTGATGCTCGCCTATATTAACCAGGCTTCCTGGGAAAAAACCCTTGAGACAGGAGAGGCTCACTTCTGGAGTCGATCACGTCAGGAGTTATGGCATAAAGGCGGGACATCGGGGCATATCCAGAAGGTAAAGGAAATCTGTGCGGATTGTGACGACGATACCGTTCTTTTCAAGGTGGAGCAAATAGGTGGCGCCGCCTGCCACTTAGGGTATGAATCCTGCTTTCATAAGAAAGTGGACCGTGACGGAAATGTGTCAGTAGTGGATGAAAAAGTATTCGATCCAGATGAGGTATATAAGAAATGAAAAAACTTAAATTCGGAATTCCCAAAGGAAGCCTTCAGCAGGCGACCGTTAATCTGTTTGAAAAATCAGGGTGGAAGATAAACATAAACGGCCGCAGCTACTTCCCGGATATTAACGACGACACAATAGAATGTAACATCTGTCGTGCCCAGGAGATGGCCCGATACGTGGAGAACGGGACCATAGACGCAGGTCTTACCGGCAAGGACTGGATAGAAGAGAATGAATCGGATGTAGTGGTGGTGGATGACCTGATCTATTCCAAAAGGAGCCAAAAACCAGCCCGTTGGGTCCTGGCAGTACCTTCTGACTCAAACTTAAAGCGCCTCGAGGATCTTCAAGGCAAAAAGATTGCTACAGAACTGGTAAATTATACCAGGAGGTATTTCAAAGAGAGAAATATCGATGTTAAAATCGAGTTTTCATGGGGCGCCACCGAAGCAAAAGCCGTGTCTGGTCTGGTTGATGCCATTGTGGAAGTGACAGAAACCGAAAGCACTATCAGGGCACACGGCCTGAAAATCATCCATGAATTCATGGAATCAAACACTCAATTGATCGCCAACAGGGAGTCTTATAAGGACCCCTGGAAAAAAGAAAAAATCGAGCAGATCGCTTTGTTGCTCAAAGGCGCCCTCAGGGCAGAGAATCTGGTGGGATTGAAAATGAACGTTCCGGAGAAAAAAATTGAAACGGTAATCGACATCCTGCCGAGCCTGAACGCCCCGACTGTGGCAGGCCTTTACAACTCGAACTGGGTCTCCGTGGAAACGATCGTCGATGTGAAAACCGTAAGGGATTTGATCCCCCGGCTGAGACAAGCTGGCGCTGAAGGCATCATAGAATATCCCCTGAATAAAGTTATTTGACTGGAATATGGGTAAGTTCTCAAAAAGTCCGGGCTGTATTAGAAAAATCCCCTTCAATCCCCCTTTGCAAAAGGGGGAAGCAGTCGGAATGCCCTGACTTATTGAGATGCTACGAATATGGAAATGAAAAAGGTGAGTAAAAGAGCCCGGGAAATCCCTCCATTCATAGTTATGGAGGTACTTGAAAAGGCCCATGAACTTGAAAAGCAGGGACGTAATATCATTCACCTGGAGGTGGGTGAACCTGATTTCCCGACCCCCCGGTGCATCTGTGAAGCGGCTCAGGAGGCCATGAAAAAAGGGGAAACCCATTACACTCATAGTCTCGGAATCCTTGAACTCAGAGAGGCCATCTGTGATCATTACCATGAAAAATATGGGGTTCATGTTGATCCGGGGCAGATCTTAGTTACCTCCGGCACATCTCCGGCCCTCTTCCTGATATTTGCAGCCCTTTTAGAAGTCGGGGATGAAATAATTATGTCTGATCCCCACTACCCCTGTTATCCCAACTATGCAAATTTCCTGGGAGCAAAACCCGTCTTTGTGAATGTGTATGAAGAAGATGGTTTTCAGTTAAGGCCGGAAGAAATCAAGAAAAAGATGGGTCCAATGACAAGGGCCATCCTCATCAACTCACCTTCAAACCCAACCGGAAATCTTCTCTCAAGCGAGCGAATGGAAAAGATCTCTGGCTTAGGTCTCCCAATCATATCGGATGAAATCTACCATGGGCTGGTTTACGGAGACAAAGAACATTCGATCCTGGAGTTTACCGATAACGCATTCGTGCTAAATGGATTCTCCAAGCTTTACGCCATGACCGGCTGGCGTTTGGGTTATGTCATAGCACCCCCTGAATTTGTCCGTCCCATGCAAAAGATGCAACAGAACTTTTTCATATCCGCGGGAAGCATTTCCCAATGGGCAGGCCTGGCCGCTCTCACCAAGGCCCAAGACGACGTGGAACGAATGAAAACCACATACGATGAACGACGCAGGTACATGATCCGGAGAGTCAGGGAACTGGGATTTGGCCTTACCGTGGAACCTTCAGGGGCATTTTACATTTTAGTCAACGCCAGACACCTCACCGACAGTTCCTATGAACTGGCCTTTGAGATTCTTGAAAAAGCAGGTGTAGGCGTGACTCCGGGAATCGATTTCGGAGAAAACTCAGAGGGCTATCTCAGGCTATCCTATGCCAATTCCCTGGAGAATATAGAAGAAGGATTGAAAAGGCTTGAAGGCTTCTTGAATAGAAGGTAAACTGTTACAGTAAATGGATGTAGTATTTCTCATTAGCGCCTTTCGCGAAAACCAGTATCCGCCGCCAGACAGGCCGGAAATTGCCTTTGCCGGCAGGTCCAATGTAGGCAAATCCTCCCTCATGAATGTCCTTGTCAACCGAAAAAGTCTCGCAAGGACAAGCTCCAGGCCAGGGAGAACCCAGTCAATAAATTTCTTTACTATAGGCAACCGACTGTACCTGGTTGATTTACCGGGGTACGGATATGCCAAGGTTCCCCTCAAGGTGAAAAAATCCTG
>JAIVXD010000362.1:0-3019 GCA_048636195.1 Anaerolineales bacterium | reverse complement strand
ACCTGAAGCGCCATGAGGGCGGCAGGTGTGACACCGGAAATCCGGGAGGCCTGTCCGAGGGATATGGGTCTCACTTTGCTCAGCTTTTCTCTGACCTCAGTGGTAAAACTGTGAACAGCGCCGTAATCCATATCTTCCGGAATCCTGGACCCTTCCATGCGTTTCAGTTTCTCCACCTGGCGCTCCTGGCGAACAATATAACCCTCATATTTTATCCTGGTCTCCACCTCAAGGGCAACCTGTTCCTCTGTTTCCGAGAGCTCAGGGTCGAAAAAACGTAGATGGTCAAAAAATATATCGCTCCGTTTCAAGAGTTGACCCAACGTTGTGGCATTCTTTATTGGTGCCGACCCTATTTCTTTCAGGCGATCCACCACTTGAGGCACCGGTTTCAGCTTAAACCCGTTTAGACGGGCAAGCAGCTTCTCTACTTTGTCCCTTTTCCTGTTAAACTGACGGTAAACGTCGTCGGGGACCAACCCCAGGCGATAGCCTATATCCCTTAGCCTGAAATCGGCATTGTCTTCCCTTAAAAGCAGCCTGTACTCGGCCCTGGAGGTAAACATCCGGTATGGCTCATTTGTTCCCTTTGTGACCAGATCATCAATCAGCACGCCGGCGTAGGCCTGTGAACGGGGTAGGATCAACGGATCTTCGCCCCGGATTTTCAGCACTGCGTTAATTCCTGCCAACATGCCCTGTGCGGCAGCCTCTTCATAGCCGGAGGTCCCGTTTATCTGGCCGGCGTGAAAAAGCCCTTTCACCAGTTTGGTTTCCTGTGTCGGTTTGAGCTGGATGGGATTAATGTAGTCATATTCGATGCCATATCCGGGCCTCAGGATCTCAGTCCTTTCAAGACCGGGGATGGTCCGTATCATCTTGCTCTGGATATCAATGGGCAGGCTCGTTGCCAATCCATTTGGATAAACCTCGACTGTATCCAATCCTTCTGGTTCAAGAAAAATCTGATGTCTTTCTTTTTCCGCAAACCGGACCACCTTGTCCTCGATTGAGGGGCAGTACCTCGCACCCACACCCTCGATGATTCCGGTGAATAGGGGGGAGCGGTCAAGTCCCTGCCGGATAAAACCATGGGTCTCCGCATTGGTATAGGTGATATAACAGGGCACCTGGGGCAAAGGGATATTGGTAGTGGTAAACGAAAACGGTTTCGGCTTTTCATCACCAGCCTGCACTATCAATCCCTTATAATCAATGGTTCTCCCATTTAACCGAGGGGTTGTGCCGGTTTTAAGACGGCCCAGCTCAAACCCGAGTTCTTCCAACTGCTGAGACAATCGAACGGACGCCGGGTCTCCCATCCGCCCTGCTTGAAAATGATCAAGGCCAATATGTATGAGCCCTCTGAGGAAGGTGCCTGTTGTCAATATAACAGTCCTGGACAGGAACTTTTCATGGATTTGTGTTTCAACTCCATATATCTTTCCATCTTTAACCAGCAGGCTATCCACCATGGCCTGGCGGATGTCCAGATTTTGCTGGGCTTCCAATACTGACTTCATACGCTTACGGTAAAGATCCCGGTCATTTTGAGACCTTGATCCCTGGACCGCCAGACCCTTTCGTGTATTGAGTCGCCTGAACTGGATGCCTGTCTGGTCGGCGTTTTTCGCCATCTCCCCACCGAGGGCGTCAATTTCCTTGACTAAGTGCCCTTTGGCCAGCCCACCAATGGCGGGATTACAGCTCATGGCAGCAATGTGATCAAGGTTGATAGTAAGGAGTAATGTCGGGTGACCCATTCTTGCGGCCGCCAGGGCTGCTTCACACCCGGCATGACCGGCCCCGATTACAATTACATCATATTCTTTGTCATAAGTAGACATGGCATAATTAATAATCACCGCTGAGACGCAAAGATCGCAGAGGATTTGTTTCTTTTTTGCTTTCCGCTGAGAGGACGGAAAGCAAAAACATGCATCCCTGTGGGATAAAGAAATAATATTTAACTCTGCGGCCTTAGCGTCTCTGCGGTGAATTAGTATCTAAAATAGCTCTTTAACCATTATTGTCGCTTCCCGTCCGGCCCCTACTGAAATGATAGAAATAGGGATCCCCGCCAGTTCCTCAATGGCTTCCACATAAGCCCGCGCCTGTTGAGGTAGTTGGCTAATATCCCTTGCCTGGGATATGTCTTCTTGCCATCCTGGCATTTCCTTATAAACGGGGCTACATAGCGCCTGGCGTTTCAGGCTCGCCAGTCTATGATTAATCTGCTCGCCCTCGAGTTCATAACCTACGCAGATCTTCAATTTGTCGAGGCCCGTGAGCACATCCAATTTAGTAATGGCGAGGCTGTCAAGGCCGTTCAGGCGCACTGAATCTTTTACCACTACCATGTCAAGCCAACCACAGCGCCTCCGACGTCCTGTAGTGGCGCCAAATTCCTTTCCCCGCTCCTGAATACAATCGCCGATTTCATCTGTAAGTTCCGTTACAAAAGGTCCTGCGCCAACCCGGGTTGTGTAGGCCTTTACAATACCAACCACATGATGTAACTGATTAGGGCCAATGCCCGCTCCGGCGCATGCTGCACCGGATAGGGGATTGGATGATGTAACAAAAGGGTAGGTCCCGTGGTCCACATCGAGATGCGTACCCTGAGCCCCTTCAAACAGGATCTTTTTATTTGCATTCAAAGCCTGTTCCAGCTCTACGGAAACATCTGTAATGAAGATTCCGAGCTTCTCGGCCATTCCGAGGTATTGGTCCAATATGGGCTGCGCGTCCAGGGCCTCCGCATCAAAAAACTTCGTGAGATAGAAGTTTTTTTCTTTGAGATTTGTTCTTATCTTTTCTTCAAGTGTCTCCGGCTCGGTGAGATCCACGGCCCTTACGCCTGTCCTTGCCATCTTGTCTTCATAGCACGGGCCGATTCCCCTGCCGGTTGTGCCTATTCTGCCCTTGCCCTTGGCATCCTCCCGGGCCAAATCAATGGCCCTGTGGTACGGCATTATAAGATGAGCTTTGTCGCTCAGGGACAACCTCTTGGGAGTCA
>JAIVXD010000361.1:0-3027 GCA_048636195.1 Anaerolineales bacterium | reverse complement strand
CTAAATAAAGCGTCAGAACAACCGTGACCCAGTTTTGTTTGGCAAGAAGGTGGGAGTATATGGCAGCCGGATCAGAATCAAAATCAGGCAATTTAAATTGTTTTCTGCCCACAGCCAAACACTGGGATGGGGGAAGGTCTTCCAGAAGGGGCATAATGATTCTCGACAAAGAAGGGTCTAACAAATCCTCCAGGGCCTCAAGGCTGTTTGATCTCTGACGGAGATCGGCTGACGAAATACCCCGCCAAATGGTCCTCGTCTGACCGGAACGATCCTGTGTGGCCAGCACCCTTAAAGCGTTTTCAAGGCGCACTTTGCTTTTCTGTTCCAGGTGGTCCAGAAGCAAGTCTCTCTCGCGGCTCTCAGGAAGAAGACGGAGGGTCTCTGCCTCGGCCATGTTTCTGTAACTTCTTTCAAGCTGGAAACGAGCGGCCCGGAAGACATCCAAGTTCTTTATGTCCATGGATTCCAACAAATAGAAGAGGCCATCCCGGACCTTACGCCGTGGTATAGTGAGGGATTCAACGAGCAGTTGAGCGTTCTGGTAGGAAGAACTTTCAAGCCTGTGTTTTGCTTTTTCATGGATGCGATTTGAAGGGTCATTCAAAAGGTCAATCACTGTTCTCAAGTCGTCATCATCCTCTATTTCAAACGCCTCCAGGGCTGCCATGCGTACAGATTCCATGGGATGAGAAAGGTAGGTATGAGCCAGAGTATTCATGTCAGGGGCACCAAGTCGGTTAAGGCCTGCCAGGACAAATGGGAGGATAGGGCCATTCTTTTCCGCGGTCAGCATCTTTTCCAGCCGGGAAATGTAAGTATCCTCTCCTGACTCTCCGGCAGCAATGACGCCTGCCTTTCTCTCGGTAATATCATCTTCATCAAGCCAGGTATCAATAATTCCCCTGTACTTTTCAGGATCTTGCTGATAGAGGCCTGTGACCGCATAGGCCTTGACTTCAGGATACTTTGTGGTTTTAAAGACTTCAGTTTCAAAATCGGATGAAAGTCCAGAATCAAGCCTGTTTGCGGCCTTGACAAGGGCAGCCATGAGATCCGGCCTGCCTGGTTCGGCCAACTCCTTAAATACCCGGATAGCCTCATCCCCTGCCTGTGGCGAGAGCATAGAGAGAAGTTCAATTTTGGTCATGTTCCCCTGGTTTTTAAGGGTGGAAAGAATATAGCTGTCCAGCCCTTGCACCCCCAGCGACTTGAGCAAACGGGCATACCACAGGCAGTCATTACCCCGGGCAGACAAAAAGGCCTGAACCAATTGGTTCCGCACTTTTTTGTCATTGAAGACGTGACCAACGTCCTTGTCTTCCATGGACTTGAGGTCCAGCATATTCCTGGATATCAAGTCGAGCAGAATTTTCGAGTACCCTCTCTTGAGGAAAAAAGTTGTGATGATCCATCCCCCCACAAAGACCATCGCCACAATTGAAAGGTACCTGGGATGGACGAGTCCCTCCGAAAGCATGATGAATCCCGCGCCCATAAGTACCCCAATCCGCACCACGGTCCCCCTTAAAAACGGCCTGATCACATTCCTGTAAGATTCCGGAAAAAGGCCCATCATTATGTTGGTGGCAGGGACATTCATGGTGGTTCTTAAAACATTGGTAGATAACCTTGCATACATGGCCGAAAACAGATCAAAGCGCAACAAAAAGGCGATAAATACAAACATGTAGTTAATAGGATGAAACATAAGGACAACCGGTAGTCCCCATCGGCCATATAGCTTTCCCACAAACAGAAGGATTATCAGGCTGATGACATTCATTGCACCCCGAAAGTAACCGAAGAATTTGATCATAAGACCTTCAGTCGCGAAACTCTGGTCAATAACATAATTGAACTGGTAATTTAGGATGGGGATCACCACATTGGGCATAAGGGTCAGCATAATCAGAATTTTTACCAGCCTGGATTCCTTGATAAGAGGAATAGCTTTCTTAAATTCCTGTGCGATTGAGGTGCGTTGTTTTCTTTTTTTAGGATCTTTGTCCGATAGCAGCAAGGTTGGGAAACGAGTCCCCATCCTTTTCACGGCTATAGCGCCCAGCATGGTGGTGCCAAGATAGGCCAGCATCAGGTTGTCCAAAGACATGACCCTGGCAAGGAAAGGGGTCCCAAAACTGCCAATGACGCCGCCAAGGACCCCTCCCACCGAGAGCAGTGGAAAAAGGCGTTTGGACTGTCTGGTATTGAAGAGATCATTTGCCAGGTTCCAGAAAACGAGTGCGAGCAAGACCTCATATTGGGTCTTCAGGATAAACAGCAGGGGATAGAGAAGATCAAAGCCGAGAGGGATAACAAAGTAGAGACCACCCACCGAAATTCCGCAAAATAGAAACAGGTATTTGAGGAGACGATTTGCTGGAAGCCGGACCATAATCCCGGCTATAAATCCCATGATCACAAAGGCGGATATGGAATTGACTATATAGACAATAGGCAGGTACTCAACTCCGAACCTCTTCAAAAAAGCGGTCTCTGCAAAATTATTGAATAGGATGCTGGAGGTGCGGATGAGAAAAAGAAGAATTGCAGACCATAGAAACAAATCTCTTTCATCTTGGTAGATATTGAGCCATTTGCCCAAAATCTTCAGCATATATTTCCCTCAGTGTACGATTATAAAGGGTGTGTCACCACATTGGTCTTGAAGGGTACGTTCGACCAAGTGCCTAAAGTGCCTATCTAAGTGTTCCGACCACCTTTTCGACCTCTTCGATAATCTTTCCACTTCTCATAAGGTGCATCATGGTCTCGATATCTTTTGAAAGAATGCGGTCTTTGTCCAGATGGGGAATGGCATCTCGTATAGCCTTATAAGCCACTAAAGTTCCTTCTCCGGGCTTTATGTTTGTGAAAAGATCCATGGCCTGAGCACTGCAAAGAAGCTCAATGGCGATAACATTTTCTGTGTTTTTAACGACTTCCCTGCATTTCCTGGCTGAGATGGTTCCCATGGACACGTGATCTTCTTTATTTGCTGATGTGGGAATAGAATCCACGCAG
>JAIVXD010000360.1:0-3053 GCA_048636195.1 Anaerolineales bacterium | reverse complement strand
TTAAAATATACTCAACCCTCAACCTGGAAGAAGAAACTCACACAATTCCACATGAATGCATATTGGAGGCCCATATGAAACATTTCATTGTTGTGCTCTTTTTAATGCTTTTTATTACAGTCAATGGTTCCCTTCATGCCGGCGATAGCGGTTCCGCGGGAGATTGTGCAAAAGGGGACACAGCTTACAAGGAACTTGATAACAAGACAGCCCTGGAGTTCTATCAAAAAGCGCTTGAAACAGATCCAAAAAATTACGAAGCGGCATGGAAGTTGGCCAGAGCTTATGTGGATGTGGGAGAACAATTGCCTGATAAAAAAGAACGTAGATTGCATTATGAGAAGGCCTATGAATATGCGGGAAAAGCTGTGGAAATTAATCCTGGCGGGTCCAAAGGGCATCTTTTTCTCAGTATTGCCATCGGTAGGGTTGCTCTGGATGCAGGGGCTAAAGAAAAGGTCAGGTTGTCAAAAGAAGTTAAGGTTGAAGTGGATAAGGCCCTGGCCATTGATTCCCAGGATGACTCCGCCTGGCACGTGCTGGGCCGTTGGCATCGGACATTATCCAGTTTGAGCTGGATTGAGAAAAAATTTGCCAACATCTTTCTTGGAGGCGTACCCAAAGAGGCTACCATGGAAAATGCTGTCGAGAGTTTTAAAAAAGCTATTCAATTGAATCCAACCAGTATTAATCACCATCTGGAATTGGCGAAAACCTATGATAAAATGGGAGAAAAAACCCTCGCCGGTCAAGAATACCGTGAGGTCTTAGAAATGCCCATAAAAGATGCGGATGACGAGGATCACAAAAAAGAAGCTGAAGAGCGACTAAAGAAGTCAGAGTAACCTGCCCTTTTGGTATCTTTTTCCATATCGTTTCACTATGCTGAAATCAATAAAAGAGAGTCCGCTGTACCATATTGCCAACCCCAGGAGTATCGCCTTTTTTGGGGCCTCCAACAATATCTCTTCCATGGGGACCACCCAACTAATGTCTCTCAAGGCCCTCGGCTTTGAAGGAACCATCTATCCCATACATCCCAAAGAAGATCAGGTACAGAATCTCAAAGCCTACCGGAGCGTCATGGATTTGCCCGATACGCCGGATCTGGCCGTGATAGTACTGCCAACGAGCATCGTGCCCCAAATACTGGAGGAGTGCGGAAAGAAAGGAATCAGGCATGCTATTGTGGTTTCAGGCGGATTCAAGGAGGTGGGGGGTCATGGCGTTGACCTGGAAACAGAAATCGTGGAGATCGCCGATAGATACGGCATGCGTTTTTTGGGCCCAAATTGCATCGGCGTTTCGAACCCGCATCACAAGCTGAATACCACATTCTTCCCTGATGAAGGATCCCCCGGGTTTATCGGCCTGGCCTCACAGAGCGGCAGTTTTGTCACCCAGATGTTTGACTATCTTTCCAGGTTAGGCTTGGGGTTCAGTACGGCCTTTAGCGTCGGCAATGAGGCGAACCTGGACATTGTAGACTGCATGGAATACCTCGGGGCATGTCCTCACACAAAGGTTATTGCCCTCTACATCGAAGGCATCAAGCGAGGAAGGGCGTTTTTTGAAACGGCCAGGGCTATTATTCCCCACAAGCCCATTGTGGCCCTTTATGTGGGCGGTTCCGAGACAGGTAAGCGTGCGGGTTTATCCCATACCGGGGCCTTAGCAGGTCCAGACCTTTTATATGACGGTGTGTTTCGTCAAAGTGGCATTATCCGGGCACGCTCTGTTACAGAATTATTTGATTTTTCCTGGGTACTGGGCAGCCTGCCCACACCGAGAGGGAACAAGGTGGTGATTCAAACCCATTCGGGCGGGCCGGGCGCGGCCGCGGCGGATTCCTGCGGAAGTGCGGGCCTTGAACTGCCTGCCCTGTCAAAAGAAACACTGGAGAAACTGGCCCCCTTTGTTCCCCATACGGGCAGCATAAATAATCCGGTGGATCTTACCTATACGAAAAACCCGCTGGACTATTTTTCAGATATTCCAAAGGTCCTCCTTGAGGAGAATAACGCTGATATTCTACTCATGTACTTTCTTATGCCCCCGCATACCGTCAGACTTTCCTTGGAACAAATGGGTTTCCCCAAAGATCAGGTCATTGAGCAAACAACCAGATTAATCAGTGCCCAGGTGGAATCTATCGCGCGCCTGCTTGAAACCTATGGCAAGCCCTTTGTCGGCTACACCTTTCGCAGCCTCGAAGAACAGTTCACACGGGAGCTTCTGGAACGGGGGGTGCCGGTATTTCCGGACCCCGAACGTGCGGCACGGGCAATAAAGGCATTGGTAAAGTATGCCGATCTAAAGGAAACGTCTTAGCAACAGGCATGCGGCTTAATGCGAAGGGCAAATTGACTCATGGCAAATACATCCCTAAACAATACTATAACCTCAATTGAGGTGGTACTTGGTATCCGGTACTGGGTACTGGTTTAAAGGAATATTTTTCATTTTTTATATCTCTATCAGGGAACAAATATAAAATAAGACGTGAAAACCTTAAAACCAATACCAGATAGCCAATACCCAATACCCCCTAATTGAGCATCACTCAATTAGGGTATAATACCCCTCTCCCTGGCATGTAATGCACCGGTCCCCCTGGGAGGTTGAATAGGCCTCCCCACATATGGAACAGACCTCGATATTTCCTTTTTTCTTTCGTCCATACATCCTGGTTACTTGAACGGCCCGACAGGATAAAACAGACCTTCGAGCACTGAGAATCTCTTCAAGCAGGGTTTCCAAGGAAAGGTTCTTCTTTGGAACCCTTCGCATGTACCAGTTATAGATCTTCGGGAACAAAAGAGTCTTTTTTAGATCAAGCCAGATCCGATATCCATTCAGTTTCCTTTTGTCATAAAGAGTTAATGCAAACTTGTCCCAGTCCAAAACCTTAAGCCATCCGTTGCCAACGGTGCACGGGGTAAATATCTGAACGGCGTCCGGCAGGCAGTGGCAGGTCTCCACAACCGCATCCGCTTCCACATCCAGGCCAATGAGTTCCTGTGCCCAATCTACCATGAACCCGCCCAGGACAA
>JAIVXD010000359.1:0-3062 GCA_048636195.1 Anaerolineales bacterium | reverse complement strand
GGTTCGAATCCGGTTGGGGACGCCAATGTATCTTAACAGGGGATTTGCTGTATATTCATGGCAAGTCCCTTTTTTTTTAACCATAAAGGCGTAAAAGAACGGCCTTTCACGTCCCGCTGCAAGCGGGATTCGAATCCGGTTGGGGACGCCAATGTATCTTAACAGGGGATTTGCTGTATATTCATGGCAAGTCCCCTTTTTTTTACCATAAAGGCGTGAAAGAACGGCCTTTCACGTCCCGCTGCAAGAGGATAAGGAGATGGGTCCATTTGTAAATCAGTAAATTGCCTGCGACCTGATATACCTGCTTATAATCAGGGTAAGGGCTTCATTCTTCACAGACATTCGTTTTTTTGTGGAGAATGAAGGCCTATCTCAAATACTGTGATAAAACCTTTAAAGTCCCTTGAGTGCTTGACAAATCAGCTTCTTGATGTAACGTTTATAAAATAGTGTAGCATTACACTAATTTCAAACCTGATAAAGGAGGTCCAATGTCATGAAAATACTATCAATGGATGTGAGGAGGCGGTTTTGCACTGCAGCATTGTCGGCTGCGTGCTTGACACTTATTCTCGGTGTCTTTTTTGCCAGTGCCGCCCATGCTGCCACGGCCAAAGAGATCGACGTCAGCGTGGATGTTGCCTTGGAGCGATTCAACACGGAAGTGAAAGGGGCAAAGGAGTTTCTAAAGACCGCAAAAGGCGTGCTCGTATTCCCGAGTGTCTACAAGGCGGGCTTTGTTATTGGTGGCGAGTACGGTGAGGGAGCCTTAAGAATCGGTGGAAAGACTGTTGACTATTACAATACCATAGCCGGTTCGTGGGGGTTGCAGATTGGGGGCCAGAAGAAGACTGTAATCCTTGTCTTTATGCAGGACGAAGCGCTGAAGAAATTCAGAGCGGCTTCTGGCTGGAAGGCGGGTGTCGATGGATCAGTGGCCCTGATAACGGTGGGCGCTGGAGAGGCCATCGATACGACCAACATTAAAGACCCCATTGTCGGCTTCGTCTTCGACCAAAAAGGTTTAATGGCCAACCTGACACTTGAAGGCTCGAAGTACACCAAACTGAAAAAGTAAAAAACAAGACCGAAATTCAAATGAATAAGAAATATCGCGTTCTTTTTCACGGCTTAATTGAGGATAAAACATTCTTCAAGACCCAAATGACACGCCTGGGCGCACCTTCAGGGACTGTGGACAAAATAATCCGTGAGGCCCCGATTATTTTAAAAGGGGACTTGACTTTGGGTGATGCAAGGCAATATGCCGATGTCGTTCAAGATGCAGGCGGCATGGTCACGATTCAGGAAAACGGGTACTCTGAAGAATCAACGCGAATTGATTCTTTGAATTCCTTCGTTTCTTTCAAAGATATTACCATGTGTCCTGAATGCGGGTTAAAACAGCCAAAAGGAAAAATCTGCGAAAGATGCGGATTTAGACTTAAAAATGAAGAAAAGGGGCAAGGGAAACAAAACACCTCAGGTCATTGATCTGGAGGAAGGCCGACTCTTTTTGGCGGTCAGGAAAGGATACAGAAACTGGGAAAGCCGGTTTAAAGAGGAATTCGGCCTGGAGACCAAACTTTCCCAAATCTCTTTTAAGACACTTTCATTCCTGGCGCAGGGGAAGGATAAGGGGACCTTTTATCTCTATGACCTGATTATGAACCTTCAGGGCTTAGGTTCCGGGTTTGAATTCAATGAATTAAGCCCGAAGAAAAAAATGGCTATTATTGACCAGTATCTCTTTATGCTGGACCTGATTCGTTTTGAATGCATGAAAAGGCTGGGATGGCTTACGAGCTATCCCGGGGAGGATTTCACGTTAGTAGAGCTCATAAAAGAGTTTGACAGGCTGGCACCGAATCTTCAGGCAAAGGTCCCCGTGCTCAGCCAGGACCACGCTGCATATGAGCAGTATTCTACAATGAATACCTATGATAAGGAAGGTTTTGTTAGAAAGCTGATCCCGGAAGTCTTGAAGGAGATTCAGGATTACTCAACGACCTTGTAAACTTTATCGTTTTCCCGGACTCTTTCTTTCACCTTAACTCCCACCAGATCTCCCACCTTGACTTCATCCACAACTTGATTGTCAATTTCCATGCTGGAGATTTCTTCTATAAAGTCGGTGGTATGACCCTTGTACCTCAGGATATCACCTTTCTTAATGGTTCCATTAGTAACCTCCAGAGCAGCGACACTGGGTTTGGAAAAAAATTTGACAATAACGGCAACCTGTTCTTCGGGCATGATTATACCTCCTAATGTCAGTTGTTTGTTGTCTGTTGTAAGTTGCGCCTATATTTTCAAGCAGTTAGGTGAAATACGACGTTTTTTGTCTTTCCATCGTTTTGTTGCTGAATTGCTTGATCTTTGTTGTTTTTGCAACAGGCTACTGGCAATTGTCAACGGACATTATCAGAATGAGAGCTACCAAAACTAACTAATTATTTACCAGCGATATTTTTCCTTGTCAAGAATATCATTAAGGGGCTTAGATTCTTGTTGAAGCATTCAACCATTTTGTTTAAGATAATTTTATGGAAGCGTACAAAAAACGATTTGCCCGAACCCTGGCTGATACCGGGGCACTTTTTTTTGACAAAGACCTTATTTTGAAAGATGGGCGCCCGACTCCCTACTTTGTGAACATGGCCATGTTCAAGACAGGCCGACTGAGCCTGGAGTTGGGATCTTTTTTTGCAGGTATGATGGTGTCACGCAATCTTGCTGAAGGTACAGACATCATTCTGGGCCCGTCATATAAGGGAAGCGCCATTGCCCTGGCAACCGCGATTTCATTGTGGAAGGATCACGGGCTCGATATGCCATTTGAATACGACCGAAAAGAGGCCAAGACCCATGGAGAGGCGAGCGCTTTTAAGAGCGTATTTGTCAATCGCACTTTCTTTGACGGGTGCCGCATATTTGTCGTAGACGATGTGGCCACCTCCATGGGAACCAAATATGAGCTTCTGGAAAAGATACAAGCCGAGGCTCACGCACGTGACATGACATTTCATGTGGTCGGTATCGGGATCGGAATAGACAGG
>JAIVXD010000358.1:0-3093 GCA_048636195.1 Anaerolineales bacterium | reverse complement strand
AGTCTTTTTTAAAGGGCACACCCAGGCGTTGTTTGAAATCATCAATAATGGCATCAAAATCATCTCTTAAAAGACCGAAAGCCATGCCGTAGGACTGGAGAAATCTCCGATACGTATCCCACCCAAACCACTCATTCCCTGTCCGGGCAACCATCCCAAGAACAATCGCCTCATTGATCCCCACATCAAGGAACGTGTCCATCATGCCCGGTTGAGAAATGGATGACCCACTCCTCACCGAGAAGAGCAAGGGGTTATTGGGGTCACCAAAGGTCTTCCCGGCCAATTTTTCGACAGCGGCCAGCTCCAAGGCCACCTGATCTTCAAAGTTTTTCTTTGCAGGCGGATAATTATCAACAATTTCACGGCATCTGAAAACCTCAGTGGTGATAATAAACCCTGGGGGAACGGGCATACCAAGACCTCTCAGCTTGACCAGATTCAGTCCCTTGTTGCCCAGATGGATAATGTCTGAAAGGTCTTTTTTTACATGATAAAGTGGCGTTACTACCTTCTGAGGGTCATAATTGAGTAATAGCCGCAGGGTCTCCACTGGCAGTTCGTGTGATTGCTGGTAAAGGGTGTTCAAAATACGGCTTAAAAAAAGGTCAAGCTGCTGGAGGCCCAGGGAAGAAGCAATCCTGTCACGCAAAAAGATTTCTGTAACACGGTGCTCCAGTTTTTCCCGGTCATCCATCTCTTCCGACGGGAGATATTTGTCCATTAACCTTTCGGCAGGCACCTGTCCCAAGATCCTGGAGAGGTTATCCTGATGAATGTTATTAAAATAATCGTTCACAATGTTGCTTACAGCCTGGGAAAAGCCACGAAAGATGTCTAAGTACTGGGTAAATGAGAACCCCCTGATCTCAAGTGAGTGCGCCAACAGATCCAGTTGCCTTTCCATCTCTAAAGATGACATGCCATCCAGCTTCAGGGCCAAATCAAATAGACGAAGGTATTCATAAATCTGGTGGAAGGTGGCCTTAGTGATAAGTCCCAGGTCAATTTCCTCTACAATATTCTCAAAAATCACATTCACCATATTCTCCAGGCGAAACGACAGGCCCAGCGCATCAAACTTCATCTCATGATAGCTGCCATACATAGAAGGGATATCCACTGCAAAATGTCGTTTCCTGTAAATATCCTCCCTGATTTCATAGTCTTTACCGGAAAGGATGACCTCCTTCAATCTTTTGAGGTAAGCCAGTAGTTTTATGAGCTTTTTCTTACTGTCCTCCTCCTCAAAAGCCTTTTTAAGTTTTCCAAGGTCGGGTAACCCGCTGGCCTGTAACTGGCCCAGATACCCATCTATTTCAGTAAATTCCAGGTTGTATTTCTGGTAAAGGAGCTTATAGAGGGTGATGGCCAGTTCCACCCTCTCTATATCAAGATCAGATACCCCGGGGATGTCAGAGACCTCTTCCTTAAGACGATCTCCTTTAACATGCAACATGCCTGTCACATGGTCAAAACCCCCGGTATGATAAATATGGCTGACAACCCGGTGGACCCCGTCAATGTATGGTCCTTCCGTCTCGATCTGCTCATAAATATTAGGGGGCACAAAAGGCTTTAGCCCTTCTTTGGCCTTGGTATTCCAGAAATTCAGGGTCCCTTCCATCAGCCCGACGGTCTGGTTACTGCTCTCCACATGACTTTGCTTTCTCAAGAAGTGAGTAAGAGGATCCCTTCGAAGACAAATTTCATCGATCCTGGTGGAGATGTCCCTGAGCCTTCCCTCGGCTCCGATGTCATTGAAATAGGCAGGAAAAAGACGAGTCAACTGCCTGGCAAGGTTATAAACAGGGTTAATGTCGCTGTTCAAAAACCGGGTGATATCCCGGGGAAACAGGTCTGTATCCCTAATGAAAACCCCGCTCAATGAAAGGTGAATGATCAAACTGGACAGCAGCTTTTTAGACCATTTGGGATCAAGTTCAGTGAGTTCGAGCCAAGTGCGAATATTGTGAATATGGGCGGAATTCGCCAGAACTTGCCAGTCATCCCCCACCCCCTTTATCTCAGGTGCCTGGAATCCGAGGGACACGACCGAATCCATAAAAAAATCCACAAGCTCGTGCTTATCCGTCTTATAGACCCCACGGCCTATGTTCAAAACACAGTTCAATGCTGTCCCCGGAAACTTTTCTGCACTGATTTTTAAAATTGCAAAGGTCTTTTCCAGGGCTTGCTTGATAACCTGCGGGTTTTCATGCTGTATAAGCCAGGAAAGGGTTCGATTAATGTCTCTTAAGGTCTCCTCATGGATTGATGAAAGGCCTGTGAGATCCATGATATGGAGAAGGAATATCAATTTCCACTGATTCCCCTGCTCGTTATCTCTCCCGGCACTTAGGAGTTTTTGCGGAATCTCATTGTAACGGCCTACAATCTGCCCGTATCCGGGAAGCTTAGTAAGTCGGCTCAGAATTTTATCCGGGTTCCCATCCGATTTCTCACTATTGCGTGCCAGTTCATTTTGCCATGCTTTGAGCTGTTTATGTGAAACTGATTTAAACACCTCACCCAATCCTGCATCTTCAATGGCATAGCCGGACTCTTTTTCAAACCAGAGCCCTGCATCACCTTGTTCGAGCCAGTAATGATAGGTATATCGGTAGTATTCTTTCAAAAGACGATTAATAGCGGTGAAGTCGGATCTGGAAGGGGCCGACTGGGAATAGGTTCTCCCGAGCTTATCCAATTGATAATAACTTTTCACAAATAAAAAGAATTTTTCTTCCGGGTATTGTCGTATCTGCTCAAATGCATAGTCCAACACACCCAGAAATCTGAAGAGTTCTCTGCCCGAATCCTTGATGATTTTCTGAATAAAAACGAGTAGGTTATCCACCGCGTTGAGTATTACTGACTCATTACGAGAAGAATCAACGGCCTGAAAAAATATGTCAACATACAGCCTCGCTGCCTCCGGTCCTTTGGGATGGGTCTTTAGCACGTTAAAATAATTCAACGAATAAGCCCTGGCTTCCCTCACAATAAATTCCCAGTTCTTGTACGGATGGCAGAGCTCTTCCAGGAAGGTCTGAACGCCCTTTTTAAGGCCGTAATACTCTCCCATAACCT
>JAIVXD010000357.1:0-3093 GCA_048636195.1 Anaerolineales bacterium | reverse complement strand
ACACATACCGGATACAAGGTCTTTTAAATCACATAATTGACAAAAACGTGGCCGCTTTCCAGGCGGCCGAGGCCCTTGAAATAGCGCTTGTCAACCAGAAGGGCTTCGTTTCTTATTATTTTTTAGACGGGGATCCGGACTGGCTCAGGCAGCTTGGCGAGTATCGACAGATTTTCAGGGAACGCCTTAATGATGCCCGTTCCTTCGCCGAAAACAAGCGCGAAAAAGAGGCCATTGACCTGATCGACTCCGAATACAACCAGTACATTACCTTAAAAGATCAGGTCATTGCATATTACAAGAGGGGTGAGCGTGAAGCCGGTGCCACGCTTCACCAGAAAATGCGCAACCGGTTTTTCAAGATCCTTGATTTGTGTGAGGGATATAAGAATATCCACACCGAGGGCATTGCGAGAGTCCGGTACAACAGCCATGCAGAAGCCAAAAATCTAAGGATCATTGCGGGTACGGCTGTGTTCGCTGCCTTGTCCCTGGCCGTACTTCTCGCCTTTGTGTTGATAGTCCACGTCTTAAGCCCTGTGCGCAGGTTGGCACTGGAGGCAGACCGGGAAGGAGATTCCCGCCAATCAGGGGATGAAGTCAAAGCACTTCGTCGTAGCGTCAGGGGCCTGATTGAAGATGTAGACCACACATACTTTGAACTGGAAAAAAGCCGTGAGACCCTTCTACAGGCAGAGAAGATGGCAATGGTGGGAAAGCTGGCCGCTGGCATGGCCCACAGTATTCGTAATCCACTTACATCTGTAAAAATGCGAATGTTCTCTCTTAGCCGGACATTCGATCTGTCTGCTCCCCAGAAAGAGGACTTTGAGGTAATCACCGAGGAAATTCGTCATATTGATACCATTGTTGAAAACTTCCTTGAGTTCTCACGGCCACCCAAACTCAAGATGCAAAGGGTCAGCCCATCAGACGTGGTGGATTTAACAATTCAGTTGCTACAACACCGCCTTCAATCCTATGATGTGCAAATAAAGCTCATCCGGCAACGGTCTCTCCCTAAAATACAGGCTGATCCCGAACAATTGAAGGAAGTGCTTGTCAATCTCGTTATAAATGCATGCGAGGCCATGGAGGGGGGTGGTTCAATCACAATCCATGAGGAAGAAGGCTTCGCAGAGCCATTAGAACGGGTGGTGGTGATTCGATTGTCTGACAACGGCCCTGGTATTCCGGAATCGATCCAGGATAAAGTCCTTCAGCCCTTTTTCACCACTAAAGACGAAGGGACAGGCTTGGGTCTGAGCATAGCCACACGAATCATAGAAGAGCATGGCGGCTGGCTGGACCTCACATCCGAGGAAGGAAGGGGAGCCACATTTATTATTACACTTCCTGTATAAGGAGTGAAACCTTGAACACCATCCTGATCATTGATGATGACGACCAGTTGAGAAAAAGTTTTGAAAAACTTTTGATGGAAGAAGGCTATTCCGTTGAAAGCGCTCCCTCTGGAGAACTGGGCCTCGATCTTGTTACTGAGAAGGTGCCGGACCTGGTTATCCTCGATATGCGGCTGCCTGGAATGAACGGGCTCGAGACCTTCCATGCCATCCACAAAATCGAGCCCAAGCTACCTGTAATTATAATGACCGCGTATGGCACCACTGAAACTGCCATCGAAGCGACCAAGATGGGGGCCTTCGACTATATACTCAAGCCATTTGAGGTCCCCGACATGCTTACCGTAATAAGGCAGGCCTTAGAGGCAGGCCGCTTTATGAGATCGCCCGTAGACATGAACGCCGCGCCTGATAATGCATCCCACGAGGCCATAATTGGCCGAAGTAAGGCCATGCAGGATGTGTACAAAGCGATAGGCCGAGTGTCTCCTACCGATGCCACGGTCCTTATACGGGGTGAATCAGGCACCGGCAAGGAGCTCGTAGCCCGGGCCACCTATCAACACAGCCCCCGGGCAAGTAAGCCGTTTCTTGTAATCAACTGTGTAGCAATCCCGGAGAATCTGCTTGAAAGTGAACTGTTTGGGTACGAAAAAGGGGCGTTTACCGGGGCGTTTCATCGACGTGTGGGAAAGATTGAACAGGCCAATGGTGGAACCATTTTTCTCGACGAGATCGGCGACATGCCCTCCAGTATACAGGCCAAGATATTAAGGCTGCTCCAGGAGAAAAGTATTGAGCGGCTTGGAGGACGGGAGACCATTCCAGTAAATGTGCGAATTATTGCGGCCACGAATCGTAACCTGGAATCAGCCCTTTCTGAAGGCCGTTTCCGCGAGGACCTTTATTATCGGCTGAAGGTGGTAACGATCTGGCTTCCCCCGCTACGCGAGCGACGGGCTGATATTCCTCTTCTTACAGCGTATTTCCTGTCCAGGTATGCGGTAGAGGTGCAAATGGATAACCCGGGCATAACTGAAGAGGCCGTGAAAATACTCAAAAGCCACCCGTGGCCAGGCAACGTTCGTGAGCTTGCCAATACAATACAGAAGACCCTGATATTCAACCGCGGAGCCCCCATCTGTCCGGAAGACATAACCCAGGCCATTAGCGGCAGTATCCCTGGCAAAAGGGATTCCGCCAAAGCCGATGATAAGGTAATCCGCCAGTGGATACGCAACTCTCTGGCCTCCAAAACCACGGAAAACATATTTGATAAGTGCATGGACCGATTTGCCAGCATGCTTATTAGCGAAGCCCTTAATCTTACGGGTGGGAACCGTTCCCGCGCTGCAAAACTCCTCGGCCTTTCAAGACCCACCCTTCACTCCAAGATTGAGAAATACCGCCTAAAATTCGATACGTTGGTCAAAGAAGACTGATCGTATCCAGTAACAGTCTGGCGTTTTGAAAATAAGGCAGGAATAATTTGCAAAAAACAAGCCCGTCTGAGATAATCCCGATTTATAATCATAACTGCAAGGAGATACAGAAAACTGGATAGGTAGAGAGGCCCCGCCTCGGTGGAATTAAACATGGAGAATCATTGGAAAATTCAGCAAAAAAGATAACCCGCCAAAATCAGAGATCCAAGCCAGTGAAAGAAAAACGGCCCCATGAATCTGCCTTTCATGTCATGGTCTCAAGGGGAGTAGGAAAGGTACGGAGC
>JAIVXD010000356.1:0-3100 GCA_048636195.1 Anaerolineales bacterium | reverse complement strand
TGTTCGTTCATTCTGCACCTCCTAGGATATATTTCACCACAATATTCTAACCCATTAGAAAATTATTTCAAGGGGGGAGTGCGATCCCGTCATTTTTTAACATTTCGCCTGGTGAAGAGACAGGAGGCAATTCCCATGAGAGACATGACGATAGCAACGAAGGCGAATATATCCCCGAAACGGGTATAAAACGTAACAGGAGATTTGGAAATATCAAGAGTCGCCTTCAGGACCTCCTTGGTGAACGGGGCGCTCTGGTCAATGATATTCCCATGAATCCCTATGAATGCGCTTAGGCCCGTGTTTGCTGCTCGTATCATGGGTATCCTGTTTTCCACAGTCCGGAATGCAGCCATATACAAATGCTGATAGGGTGCGCTCGTCATGCCGAACCAGGCATCGTTTGTAATATTTATAAGAATATTTGCCCCTTCCAGCGCATGGGCGCGGGCAAGTTCCGGGAAAATGGCCTCGTAGCATATTAAAATGCCCATGGAGAGTTTGCCCTGCCTCAAAGGGGCTATCCTGCCACCGGCAGCAAAATCGCCCGCTGCAGGAACAAGCCTGCTTACAAAGAAGAGGAGTTTTTTTAGAGGAACGTATTCTCCAAAGGGCAGAAGGTGCACTTTATCATAATACTGTGGAGGCTGGTCATTTGGCGTTACCAGATAAGCGCGGTTGTAATACTTAGGGTTTCCATCAATATACTTATAAGCAGGGCTCCCAAAGACAATGAGCGCTCCGGATTTTCTTGCAATGGAATAAACCTTTGGTGCGTACTCTTTGTTATTCTGGAAGAAAAAGGGCAAGGACGTTTCAGGCCATACAATCAATCCTGGTTTAAAACCGTAGGCAGAACGGGTGAGCCTTTGGTAAGTCATCATGGTCTTGGCCTGATGGGCGGGGGCCCACTTGACTGATTGGTCGATATTGCCCTGAATAATGGCACTATTAACATGCAGGGGAGGCCCTTTGCCAGTTTGTTCCTGTGTGAGGCGAAAATGGCCGTATGTCAGTGTTAACCCCACAATAAGAACTGTAAAAAGAAATTCCCATTTATGAAGGCCGAGGCCTCTCTTATGATGTCTGAAAAAGACATGGTAGATAAGAATATTTACGATAACTATCAGGAAGGACAGCCCATAGACTCCGCATAAATCAGCAATTTGAATCAGATGCAGGTTCTTGAATTGCGTGTATCCCAGTAGACACCAGGGGAATCCGGTCAGAAGGTGTGCTCGGGCATATTCAAGGCAGACCCAAAAACTTGCTATGAACAAAAGGGCAAAGCGGGATTTCTCAACATAGGCAGAAAAAATCGAAAAAGCCCCAAGGTAAAGGGCCAAATAGAGACATAAAAGAAAAAGAGTGGCAGCGCTTAAAAAAGCATTCAAGTTACCGTAATGCCCGATAGCCACTACAATCCAGTATATCAGTGTCAGGTAATGGACGATTCCGACCATGAACCCCAACCAGAATGCATTGGAAGGAGGTTCATTTTCGAGGCTTATTAGAAGCGGCACTACAGCGAACCATGCCATCCAATCCAGCCTTCCGGGCGGAAATGCCGCAGTTAGCATAGCGCCTGAAAGGACCGCAAGGAGTACTTTTCGGGTGGAAATGGCCATGTTAGGGTCAAGACTGTTCGTCTTGCTCTTCATTGGGGGGATTGGGAAGTGCCCTGCGTGTGATAATGACCTTATCAATTTTACGCTGGTCGGCTTTTTGCACGGTGATTTCCAGATCCTCAAATGAAATTTTTTCTTCTACGTCCGGAATTCTTCCCAGAAGGTGGATGATGAAACCTCCTACAGATTCGAATTCCCCCTTTGGGAATGTAACATTGAGATGCTCTTCCAGCTTTTCAATCTCTAACCGTGCGTCTACAAGGATGGATTTATCATTAATTATTTCCAGCATGGGGTCATCGCTATCATGTTCATCCATGATCTCCCCAACAATTTCTTCAATGATATCTTCGACAGTGATTATGCCGGCCGTACCCCCATACTCATCAGTCACTATGGCCATATGGGTTTTATCTCTTTTAAGATCTCTTAACAAATCGCCGATTTTTCGGGTCTCAGGCGCGTAATACGGGTCTCTCAGGATGTCAGTGGGGATCTTGATGAGAGGATCCTTGCCCCACAACTTCAGAAGATCCTTTGCATGCAGGATACCTGCAATATCGTCGATATTGTCGTTATGGATAGGGATTCTGGTGTGACCGCAATCGGCGACCAGCTTAATTATTTCGCCTAATGTGGAGTTGATTGGGGCCGAAGAAATCTCTGTACGGGGAATCATAATGGAATGAGCCTTTGTCTCTTTCAAATCGAGAACACCTGAGACCATATGGGATTCTTCATCGGTGATGATGCCCTTGGCCTGGCCTTCATCCATCAGTTCATGAATCTCTTCGGCGAGATCATTACTGTTGCCGAGATGTGGCTTTTTCTTGATCAGAGATTTGATAAGGCTAAAAAAGCCTTGCTCCGGATCATCTTCCAAAAATAGTTTTTTCTCCTGTTAGACGTGTATCCTGGAAACCAGAAAGGGAAATAATACTATTTTAATTTTATTCCCCCCAGTGTTGAATGTCAAGGTTTTTGCTTTACCCAACCTCGATTTATAAATGAGGATTACTCTAAATACCGCTTGACTATTGTAGACGCCTATAATATATACTGATTTTATTGAGAATGGTAAGCGGGCATAGCTCAGTTGGTAGAGTACAAGCTTCCCAAGCTTGGTGTCGCGGGTTCGACTCCCGTTGCCCGCTCCAGGCGTCTCAAAGCATTTATGTGTGGCTTGATACCCTTTTTGAGGTTGTTAACCTACCTTGCGAATGGTTAACTTACTTCGGATTGCGGACTTGGCGTTGGTTTTTTCATATCCCTGTTAAGGATTTTATGTAAAAAGACGCTTAAAATTCCAGTCTGCAGTCAGAAAGCGGGCCTCACAGCTCGCTTTTTTATTGTTTGTAAGAATCTTTTTTATAAGTTCCCAAAAAGTTCGGGGAAAAAGGATAATATATCCGGACTTATTGCGAAGATACTTTTTTTTGTCATTGCGGCCTAGGGTCTGGAAATGCCACATC
>JAIVXD010000355.1:0-3106 GCA_048636195.1 Anaerolineales bacterium | reverse complement strand
CCATGAATTCTCTTACACGGAAGAAGTCGCAGGTTCGAGTCCTGTTCCGCCCACTTTTAAGGGGCTGTCCCAAAAGGACAGCCCCCACGGAGTAACCTGAAGGTCCTCGGTTTCCCACGCTTCGCTCTGGACATGCGAATCAGATAACGATGCTCTGGAGGGGTTCTGTTGAATGAAACCAGGGTCAATCTTTCCTATCAGGATTTCAGGACCGTGATCATATCGCTCAGAGTATTTTCTGGCACATTTTCTAGAACGGATGTACATTTTCGGCCTTCACACCTATAGTCTCATAAAAAAAGACCCGAAAATCTGAACTGACCCCGAAAAAGAAGACAAGAAAAGAAAGTACCTCTTGTGAGAAAATAAAGAAACAGGAGGTGCTTTTTTTATTTTGCTGCAATTCATCCAGCTTGACTGGATTGGACACACGTCGGTTCCCACCCCTCCCTATCTTTCTTTTTACCAACATAAGAATTGGGAAATTTTTACCACACCTCATTTATACTTAGGTGACATTTCCACAGTGTGGTTCACAGCAGCGTGTCAATAGGTTTACCCGGTACGAGCAAATTTATAAATGAAAATATTAACGTGCCAGTAAACTCGGTTTTTCAGTTGATATGCTGATCACTGGCTCAGGTTTAAAACATTAAATCTGAAAATCTTGATCGTTTATTAATCAGTCTCAACTTGACCCAACCTTTTAGCAGTTCAATGTGTATATCTAATGTGAACGCGTACACAAGCAATGGAGAATTACATGGATGATCGCGCAGCCATTCAGCGCATGAAAAACAGTCAGATCAGCGGGTTGGAAGTATTGGTCAATCATTATCAGGTCAAGGCCGTACGAGCCGCGTTTCTCGTTACACATGATGAATCCCTTGCCGAGGACATAGTCCAGGAAACATTCATCCGTCTGTACCGGCGCAGCCAGCATATTGATGAGACCCGACCTTTTGAGCCCTATCTGATGCGCAGTGTGGTCAATGCGGCCTTGAATGAGGTTCGTCGAGACGGTAAATCTGTCTCGCTGGATGCTGATCCCGCCATGCTGGAAACCCTGCTGACGAGTGCTGCTTCGGTCGAAACGCAGGTCGAATTTGCCCAACTTTCCCATGAAATTCTCAACGCCCTATCCAAACTTACGCCCCGACAGCGCGCAGTGATTGTCCAGCGCTATTACCTTGAAATGAGCGAACTGGAAATGGCGAAGGATCTGACTATTGCGCCCGGCACGATCAAGTGGTTGTTGCACGCCGCCCGTACACGTCTGCGTGACCTGCTGAGCTCGCAAAGGAGTGACCAATGAAAAAGACCCCACGTGAATACTTGGATGCCGCCGCTCGGACGCATGTGTCAGATAACCTGAATCTGTATCCGCGTATCGCCGCGCAGCTTGAAAGAGTAACCTTCACGGGTACCTTACGCGCCAGGCCTGTTCTGATGGCTTTTTCCATTTTATGTGCCCTCACCCTGTTGACCGGCGTGGCTTATGCTGTTGGCAGGTCGATTGGCTATTTCCCCGGAGTGGGGATTGTGGAACAGGGCGATGGAATCTACATTTTGGCCGAACCAGTTTCGGTAAATCAAGCTGGCATCATGGTGACGGTAAACCGGTTGGTGGCTGATTCCATGCGTACCTATGTCGCCTACCGGGTTGATGGCATTCCTCCGGTTGATTCTGGTTTCCCAATTTGTACTGATGCTCCTGGGTTAGCGCTGCCCGATGGAAGTTTGTTAAATTTCACAGGCGGCGGGGGAGGCGGCATGGAGTCATATCGTGGTGCACCAATGCGCTTTGAGTCAAGCTTAACATTTGCACCGCTTCCGGCACAGACCAGAAAGGTGATCTTTATTTCTCCTTGCCAGATGCCAGTCATTGAATTGCTGTTGGTCCCGGCTCCAATAAATATGGTTACCCCGGCGACAGAAATCGAGGTTACGTACGAGTCTGTTAGCCCTAATTACATTGGCTCAATCACCCCAACTGACGATCTCCAGACCGAAATTTCTACGCCGGAACCCCACTTATCATCCTTGCCGATTCGGCCCACTAATGTTCCCAAAGGCTCTGGGTTGTATCTGGATAAAATCATTGAGATGGAAAATTCCTATGTCCTGATGGGCAACTTTACAGATACGGGTGATTTGCCCGGCCCCGTGGTTATGGGTGAGAGCAGCGATTCCATTTATAAACCAAAAATTGAGAATGCTCTTGGGGAAACTGTCTCGTTCATAGTACGGCAGGACATTTCGCCTGTAACCGTCTGGACCTGGTTTTATTCCTGGGCATATGAGATCCCGAAACCGGTGACCGGTCCGCTAAAAATCACCTTGGATCAAGTCAATATCCACCAATCGGATACCTTCCAGTTCCAATTTGATACCGGTCCTGATCCGGGTTCAGGGGAACAATGGGAGCTCAATTTACCCTTTAAACTGGGTGGATATGATTACGTTATCGACCAGGTGCAGATGCTCGAGAAGGGCTATCTCCTCAAGTGGCATTCTGGTATTGATATTCCCGAAGGTACATCTTTTTCGTTGACCATCCATGATCTATCGCCTTCGATGACGGAAGCATCCTGGGGAATGGAAGATCGCCGCCAGGACAATCGCATAAATTACGCACGAAATTTCCTTACCGACGAACCTGTGCCCACCGGCATCCTGACTTTTGAACTCACACTGTATCAGACCGTACCACTACCCGGCCCCTGGACCATTACCTGGACGCCGCCCACGCCATAGATCTTATTGGGGTTCAAGAATATATATTTATTTGCCATTTTAGCCACTTGATATGATCAGCAAGTCTATCTAGAGAAAAAACACTTTCCTTTTCTTATTGTAAGATCTACATATTTTTACTTTTGCAGCCATGAAAGCATACAATTGTGCAACGACTTAACCATCACAAGGCCTTGCCTCGTTGCTGACACTTTCGATCCAACCATTACAGGAGAAGAACCTATTCATGAAACCCACAGAACTTTAGTCCTGCATGTGAGGGATTCTAATCAGACAGGGGTATAAGAGTCGCCTTTCCAAGTGTTTTTATTCTGACGATTTTATAAAACTACGTATTGTCTGGTGCAGT
>JAIVXD010000354.1:0-3112 GCA_048636195.1 Anaerolineales bacterium | reverse complement strand
TGATCAAAATATTTAAGGTTGGAGTATTGGAGTGTTGGAGTATTGAAACAATAGTTTTGAAATTTCAAAAAGTCCTTTTAGGCCCATCACTCCATCACTCCAATAATAAACAACGTGCTATGGGCAACCGATGATCCAATTGATAGAGAAACGCAATTTAAAGCCGTGCACAGTATGTCCTGTCAAAAACTTATGCTTTTTCCGATTGGGCCTGAATCGCGGTAATTGCAACGGTATTCACGATGTCCGGAATTGTACACCCACGACTCAGATCATTCACAGGCTGTTTGAGCCCCTGAAGCACAGGACCAATGGCCACGGCCCCGGCCGATCTTTGAACCGCCTTGTAGGTGTTATTCCCGGTATTCAAATCGGGGAAAATAAATACGGTGGCCCTTCCGGCAACGTCGCTTTCAGGCATCTTGGTTTTGGCCACCGAAGGTTCAACAGCGGCATCATATTGGATAGGCCCGTCGATTTTTAACCCGGGGTAAGATTCTCTGGCCATTTCCTTTGCAATCTTCGTTGCTTCTCGAACCCTTACCACATCCTCCCCACTACCGGATTTCCCTGTTGAGTAGGACAACAGGGCGACAACGGGATCAATGCCAAAGGCCTTTGCTGTATGTGCGGAACTAAGGGCGATTTCAGCCAGTTGATTCGCGTTTGGGCTGGGATTCACCGCGCAGTCCCCGTAAACGAGTACTTTCTCTGCCAGGCACATAAAGAATACACTCGATACAATGGAAAAACCGGGCTTGGTCTTAATGATTTCAAAGGCAGGACGAATCGTGTCTGCGGTGCTGTGGACCGAGCCGGAAACCATCCCATCTGCATTCCCCTTGTAAATCATCATGGTTCCAAAATAGGTTGCATCGGACATAATATCCCGGGCATTTTCCACTGTGATGCCCCTGTGTTTCCTTAACTCGAAGTAGGTCTGGACATACTCATCAAAAACCCTGGATTTTGAGGGATCAATGATGTCTGCGTTATTCAGCCGCAGACCCAATTCTGATATTCTATCGCTTATCCGCTGTTCATCTCCAAGCAGAGTAATATCCACTACCTCCCGACGGAGCAGTGTCTCAGCAGCCCGAAGGATCCTTTCCTCTTCGCCCTCAGGCAACACTATATGCTGCCTGTGTTTCTTTGCTTTTTTCACTAACTCATATTCGAACATCTTGGGAGTGACAATGGCGGTTCGAGTTTTAACGATCTCTTCCCCCAATTGCACCATATCAATATTTTTTTCAAAGAGCGCCAGAGCCCGTGTTATCTTCCGGTCATCATCCGGTGAGATTATGGCGTGGACCTTATCAACAATTGCTGCAGTGGGAAAGGTATTGTCTTTGACGCTGAGGATGGGCACCATTTGGGAAAAGCCTTTGATTAATTTCCATATGGATTCTTCCGGTTTCAGACCGCCAGTTAACAAAATTCCGGAAATGTTCTCCATGGAGGTGGAGGAAACAGCAGCGAGACACGCAACGATCACATCTGCCCGGTCTCCCGGTGTAATGATTAATGAACCATGGTCTATCCGGGTCAGGAAGTTTTGCAGTTGCATTGCCGCCACTGTGAAGTTATACACATGCCGATCCAGTTGCTCTTTCCCATATAACACCTCGGCACCCAGAATATCGGCAATTTCACCCACCGTGGGTTTCCCGAGATATTCTTCATCCGGTATTGTATAAACCAACTGTTTTTTGATCAAACCCCTCTTTTTCAAGTGTTTGACAATCCGCTTTCCCTCTTTGGGTTCTACGCGGTTAACGATTGTTGCTATGATTTGAGATCCTTTTTCACTTAAAGAATCAATGGACAATTCAATGGATCGGAGGATATCATCCATGCTCTTTTGATAGGCATTTGCCACAAGCAAAACCGGACTTCCAAGGTTCTTGCTGATCTCCGCATTGATATCCAATTCGAAAGAGGCAGTGGAACTTGCAAAGTCGGTCCCTTCGCATAAGACAAAATCGCATGTTTCTGTTAGCTGGTTATACTTTCTTATTATTCTCTCAAGTATTTCCTCGTCCTTGCCAGCAGCGATCAGGTTCTCTACATCCTTTGATGTGCAGCCATACATTTTCTCGTATGGAATCTCCAGTTTGAATCGTGAGGAAATGAGATTGATATCATTATCCGGGTTCTTTAGGCCTGGATCCATGTTGATAATTGGACGGAAAAACCCCACCCTGTCGATTTTACCGAGCAGCATCTCCATGACACCCAAAGAAATGAGTGATTTTCCGCTCCTGGCCTCAGTAGAGGTAATATAAAGATTGTTTGACATGGTTATGAATCGATGATTTTTTCCAGTTCAGCGAAAGGTATTAGCCAGACAACGTCGTAGGGTTGCAGAGTCACATCAAGTTTCCCATCTTTAGCTATCCAGCCCCTTTTGCCCACAAGATCATACCAGTGGTATTCCTCAACAACAAGCTCAGAAAGGGGGATCCCTATTCGACAAACCCTGTTGGTAACATTGGTCATAGTCAAAATATGCTGATCCTCCGCTGGAGATATCCTCAAAACCGTAAAGATATCTGGTGAGATCATTAAGACACGTTGATCTCCGTTAGGGTGGAATGCGCACTGCCGTACCCTGATATCTCCTATCCAGCTTATCTGGCGAGCGATATGTGAAATCTTGGAATTACTGTCTTTTAATTTTTCAATGAGTGCCTGTTCTTCAATCACCTTGCGGTTGATATCCCGCTTTGACTTTGTTTTCAAAACAGCGTCGATATCGTTGCGGGTCCCGATCAACCCGTGAAAATAAATTGCAGGCACACCCCGGAGGACCATGGCAATGCTCCTTGAGGCAACAAAGCGTTTTACCTGAAAAGCAATATCCTCATCGCTACTGTCATGGTTGATGGCGCTGAACCAGGTGCTGTTGATTTCGTAAGGCTCGTCCTTGCCGTCCTTCCCTGTTTTGTAAGAGACGAAGGCACCATGTTCCCTTGCATTTTTAATGATGAAATCGATATCTTCTTCGGGCAGGATGTCTTTCACTCCCATGAGTCCAATGCCATCATGGGTGTCAAGCATGTTGAGGAAAGTCGTGGAATTGGAGATGTATTTCAGGTCCCTGGCCCAC
>JAIVXD010000353.1:0-3117 GCA_048636195.1 Anaerolineales bacterium | reverse complement strand
TCTGCCTTAAGTCCCAAAATGTGGGTAAATCTTAATATATGGCAAACCCTTTTGCAGTCTCCATGGCATCTTGACAACCGGTTTTTCGGGTGGTAACGTCGCCACTTCTGAATCAAGAGTCATTTAGTCGCATCCACATACAGAATGGATGCTTTTCTTGTTCTGGATAGAGATGCGCGCCGGAGGGAACCAATGAACTTTCAAGAATTGATTATGGCCCTTGAAAAATTCTGGGCCAATTATGGCTGTGTGATCCAGCAGCCTTATGACCTTGAGGTCGGGGCCGGAACCTTTAATCCTGCGACCCTGTTAAGGGTATTGGGTCCGGAACCATGGTCTGTTGCTTATGTGGAGCCTTCCAGACGTCCCACTGATGGCAGATACGGCGAAAACCCGAACCGTTTGGGTCATTATTACCAGTACCAGGTGATCATTAAACCCTCCCCCATTGATATACAGGATATCTATCTCGGGAGCTTAAATGCCCTTGGGGTCGATCCCTTGGATCACGACATACGGTTTGTTGAGGATGACTGGGAATCCCCCACCGTAGGTGCTTCGGGCCTTGGATGGGAGGTATGGCTTGATGGTATGGAGATCACCCAGTTTACATATTTTCAGCAGGCGGGCAGCATCAGGCTGGATCCAATTTCTGTAGAGATTACTTACGGGTTGGAAAGAATAGCCATGTATTTACAGGACAAAGAGAACGTATTTGATCTCATGTGGAATGATCAGTTGACATATGGAGATGTCCATAAAAAAGGGGAATGGGAACTGTCTGTGTATAATTTTGAGATGGCTGATGTGGATATGCTTGTAAAGATGTTTGGTATGCAAGAGAGAGAATCCATCAAACTCTCTGAGAAAGGACTGGTCCTGCCGGCCTATGATTATTGCCTCAAGTGTTCGCATACATTTAATATCCTGGACGCCAGAGGGGCAATCAGTGTGACAGAAAGAACCCATTACATTGATCGTATCAGAAATCTGGCGCGTCTTGCTGCAAAGAATTATTTGGTTCAGAGAGAGGAAATGGGATACCCTTTGATGATTGACGATTGTTGATTGACTATTGACAAATGACCAATGACTAACGACGAGAAAAAATATGGCTGCTGAACTGCTTTTAGAAATTGGAACAGAGGAGATCCCCTCAGCTTACCTGGAGGAAGGATTAAATGAGTTGAGGCGGCTGGCAGAAGCCTGTTTAAGAGAAAACCGGATTGAAATAACAGGCAACCTGCGCACTTATGGAACACCCAGGCGACTGGTGCTCATAGGGGAAGGCGTTTCGGAAAGACAGAAGGATTTAGTCCAGGAGAACACGGGTCCTCCGAAGAATGTAGCCTATGATAAAGAAGGAAAGCCAACCAAGGCCGCTATTGGTTTTGCGCAAAGGCAGGGAGTTTCCGTTGAGGAACTGGAATGCGTAAACACGCCAAAAGGGGAATATCTATACGTAAAACGCCGGATTCCCGGGAGACCCACCAGGGATATCTTAGCCGAGGTCTTGCCGAAACTCTTCGCTGATATTTCCTGGCCTAAGTCCATGCGTTGGGGGAACGTTGGCTATGCGTTTGTCCGGCCAGTACAATGGGTATTGGCCCTTTTGAACGGTGAGGTGATCCCCTTTGAGATGGCAGGTGTAAGGAGCAGTAATACCACCCGGGGGCATCGGTTTATGGCACCTGAAATAAAAGAAGTCTCAGATGTTCAGGGCTATCTTCAAGAAATGGAGAAAAGCTTCGTCATAATCGACCAGCAGGAAAGAGAAGAAATCGTGGAGCAAGTGGCGGGGGATGCAGCCAGAAGAGTTGGTGGAAGGCCTGCCCAGGACCCGGAGTTGGTGAAAACAGTGGCAAATTTAGTGGAATATCCTTCTGCGGTTTGTGGCAGTTTTGATGAGGCTTTTTTAGATCTCCCCGGTCCTGTTCTGGTAACGGCAATGAAAGAGCATCAGAAGTATTTCGCAATCTATGATGAGAACGCCCAACTAATGCCGAATTTTGTGGCCACTAACAACACCGTTGCAAGGGATGAATCTGTGGTTCGGAGAGGTCATGAACGGGTCTTGCGCGCCAGGCTTTCTGATGCTGACTTCTTTTTTAGAGAGGATCGAAAACGGCTGCTCGGCGATCGGCTCGATGATCTGAAAAGGGTTATCTATCAGGCCGATCTGGGGACTTCCTATGCAAAGGTTCAGCGTTTTACAAGACTGGCCGGGTACCTTGCTGAAAAAGTGCTTCCCGACAAGGTTGGTGATGTAGAAACTACTGCCAGATTGTGTAAATGTGATCTCGTTACCCATATGGTCACAGAGTTTCCAAGCCTTCAGGGTGTAATGGGCAGAGAGTATGCTCGACTGGAAGGCATGCCGGAAGAAGTGTGTTTGGGAATTTATGAACACTACCTCCCCGCAAGGGCAGGAGGCCAGCTTCCCACTTCCAAAATTGGGGCCGTTGTTGGCCTGGCAGACCGCATGGATACAATTGTAGGCTGTTTTGCTGTTGGCTTGGAACCGTCAGGCACTGCGGATCCTTTTGCCCTTCGCAGACATTCCCTGGCCATCATCCGGGTTATAGAAGACATGAGGTGGGACCTGTCCCTTAAGGAGTTCATTGCAAAAGGCCTCTCTGTCTTGCGTGACGAGACCGAGTTTGACAGTGACCGGGTATTTGCCAAGGTGTCAGCCTTTTTCAGAGAACGATACAAGCAGTTGATGTTACGTTCGGGTTATAAGACCGATCTGATTGAGGCCGTTATATCGGTTAAGTTCGATCGGATCAATGAACTGCGCTTAAGAATTGACCAGCTCAAGAGATTTGCTACTGAGTCAAGTGAGTTTCATGACCTGGCCCTGACTTTTAAAAGAGTAACCAACATCCTTAAAAAACAGGGAAAGACATTTGAGGTAGATACGACCCTGTTCAAAGAAACCTCTGAATCCGCTCTGTGGAAGACATTCCAAGCCTTGAAAGATGATGTTTACGGATGTTTGGGAAGAAAGGATTACTATGGGGCCTTGGGACTTATGATCAAACTCAGGAAACCGGTGGATGATTTCTTTGATGAAGTGGAAATCCTCACAAAAGAAAACGAGGCACTAAAAGCAAA
>JAIVXD010000352.1:0-3134 GCA_048636195.1 Anaerolineales bacterium | reverse complement strand
GCTTAAATTTCCCTCCGAAAGGGGCAATTTGTGTTTCATCCGTTCTCCGGAGTAATGGAGTGATGGAGTGATGGAGTGATGGAAAAACCAAAAGATAGAACCTCGGAGTCTCAATCAGATTTTTTTAGCACTGCCTTTAAAGATCCGAAGACCAGTACTCCAGTACTCCACGACTCCAACACTCCTTTATTATACTTTTACGGGCAGAGCCATTTGTCCTTGCCCACGCACAGATGACAGGGGATTTCGATTTTGTACTAAAAAAGGAGACAGTTATGGAGGCAATTTTCAGTTACATGGAGAAATACGATTATGAGAATCTATTTCTTTGCCAGGACAAGGCCCTTGATTTTAAGGCCATTATTGCCATTCACGACACAACTCTTGGGCCTGCCACGGGCGGTTGCCGCATGTGGGAGTATGACAGTGAGATGGAAGCCATTGAAGATGCCTTGAGACTGGCCCGGGGAATGACCTATAAGTACGCCGCTGCCGGAGTGAATCTGGGGGGTGGGAAGGCCGTTATCATGGGGGATCCGAAGCGCAAGGACCGGGAACCCGTTTTTCGGGCCCTGGGAAAATTCATCAATCGCCTTGGTGGCAAATACATCACAGGTGAGGATGTGGGAACCACCCTGAAAGATATGGAATACATCCGCATGGAGACAGAACACGTCGTTACCCTTCCAACCTATCTCGGTGGGGCCGGAGATATTTCCCCAATGACGGCCTTTGGGACGATTCGCGCCATGCAGGCCTGTTGTAATCGCATTTACGGATCCGACAGTCTGGAAGGTAAGAGAGTAACTATCCAGGGTCTGGGGGCAGTTGGACACAATGTGGTCGAGCAGCTTCACGAGCTTGGAGCAAAGCTGGTGGTTACAGATATTGATTCGGGAAAAGTTGAAGTCATGGTTTCAAGATTTGGCGCGGAGGAGGTAACCCCTGACGCTATATACGATGTGGACTGCGACATATTCTGCCCGTGTGCCCTGGGCGCTATAATAAGCGATGACACCCTGAACCGGCTAAAATGCAAAATTATTTGCGGCAGCGCCAATAATCAGCTTAAAGAAGAACGCCACGGTGACCTCCTGGAGAAGAAGGGAATGATCTACGCACCTGACTACATTACAAATGCGGGAGGGACCATCTACGATACAGACAGACTGGGAGTGGGTGGTGTAAGCCACGAGCGCGGCAAGGAAAAGGTGTCCCGCATCTATGATAACATGAACCGGGTATTCGAAATTGCTGATCGGGATAAGATCCCGACTTATCTGGCGGCTGACCGCATGGCTGAGGAAAGAATAAAACAAATTGCTGAAGTCAAGAAATATAGAGATGATTTGAGACCGTAGCACAAGAAAGAGAGGATTACCATGGCCCTAATGACAGGCAGAGATTATATTGAGTCGTTGCGTGAACTGCAACTTGAAGTGTATTTCATGGGAGAGAAGATCACCAGTGTAGTGGATGAGCCCATGTTCCAGCCACACATTAACACCGCAGCGATGACTTATGAATTGGCGCACGACCCTCAATACCAGGAGATAATGACTGCGACTTCTAATCTTACAGGAGAAAAAATTAATCGCTTTACACATGTGCATCACAGCATTGATGACTTAGTCAAGAAAGTGAGAATGATGCGGCTTTTGGGGCAAAAAACAGGGACATGTTTCCAGCGCTGTGTTGGGCTGGATGCATTGAATGCCCTCTATGCAACCACTTATGAAATTGATGAAAAAAATGGAACCACCTACCACGAGCGTTTCAAAAAACACCTTCGTCATGTGCAAGAAAAAGATCTGATGTCGGCAGGCGCCATGACTGATCCTCGAGGAGACAGGAGTCTCAGGCCAAGTGAACAGAAGAATCCTAATGCTTACCTTCACATTTCTAAAAAAGACAATGATGGAATTATCGTTAACGGCGCCAAAGCCCACATTACAGGGGCAATCAACTCACATGAAATCATTGCATTACCTACGCGGGCCATGGGCGAGAATGACAGGGATTTTGCAGTAGCCTTTGCAGTTCCTGTGGATACAAAAGGGATCAAGTTCGTTTTTGCTCGTCAAACCAATGATACCCGTCGATTGGAGAGCCCCATGGATGCGGGCAATCCCAAATATGCCATTGTTGGTGGAGAGGCCTTGATTATATTCAAAGACGTTTTTGTTCCCTGGGAAAGAGTCTTCATGGCCGGAGAATATGAGTTCTGTGGCCAGTTAGTGGAAACATTTGCCGGACATCATCGAGCAAACTACGGTGGATGTAAAGTTGGTCTTTCTGACGTGGTAATCGGCGCTTCTCATTGGGTAGCGGACGCGCACGGTGTCGCAAAGGCATCACACATTATTGATAAGCTCACAGAAATGATCGCCATGGCCGAAACTTGCTGGTCATGTTCTCTGGCGTGCTCATATGAAGGACGCAAGACACAGTCCGGGTCCTACAATATAAATCCCCTGCTGGCCAATGTTACTAAATTAAACATAACACGCATGGTCTACGAATGGATGAGGATTTCCCATGACATCGCCGGTGGAAAAATTATTACTTTACCTTCAGAAAGTGACATCAATCTCCCGGGGATTGGAGAGGTCATTACCGAATGCTTTGAGGGTAAAGAGGGCGTCATTGTAAATGATATCTTCAAGATGCTCAGACTTGTTGAGAATATGTCTGTGGGCGCAGGACTTCCAGAAGCCATGCATGGAGCAGGTTCTCCGGCTGCTCAGAAGATCATGATTGCCCGCAGAAGCGGTATTGAAAGGAAACGGGAATTAGCAGAGACCATTGCAGGCATAAGAACAGACGAGAATTTTGAAAAGATTGTTGGCAAGCCTGAAGAGGAATACTGGCAGGAAACCAAACAAAGAATTAAGTTAAAACCTCGTTGAATAGTTAACCCTACAACGCAACTTATCAGTTTTATTTAGCAACAGCTTCTTTTTGTGTCATGCGATATTGTTACGGGTTGCGGGATACGGGTTATAAAAAAGGATTATTCCCTATTAACAACTCGCAACTCGTAACCCGGAACACTTACGTAATAGGCAAACAAACAAGTTAAAAAGACGTATTATGGATATCGACAAATGTCGTTGTAGGGTTAAAGAGTTCTA
>JAIVXD010000351.1:0-3144 GCA_048636195.1 Anaerolineales bacterium | reverse complement strand
AGCCTGAAGTGCTCGGCCATGTCTTCTAAGGTGGTATTCAGGAAATATCGGGATGAAAGCTGCTCGATAAGGTTAATGATCTCGTCTTTTGGAAAATGGGCTTCCAGCCTGTCAATGAGCAATCTCTTGTTGGCCTCAATTTTATCAGTCGCATCCGGAGAGGCCAGAACACCACCTGCTATGATGCGCCTTACTTTGACAAACAACTCGATAAGGAGCATGATTCTCCAGTCGCTGCGGGCAACAGGTCCGGTTGCAAAACTGTCGGCCACTGTCAGCAGGAACAGCATCTGCAAAAGATCCTTATCCTGGATGATTTGGGCCACCTGAACCGAAGTTTTTTCATCACCTAAGTCCCTGCGCTGGGAAATATGAGCAAGCAGCAGGTGCTCTCTCACAAGAAAAGGGATTACCTTATGGGCTTTTCCTTCGATGCCGAGTCTATTCAGAATCCTCGGGATGAGACTGGCGCCTTTCCTGGAATGATCTTCCCCATATCCCTTCCCGATATCGTGAAGGAGGGCGGCCAGAAAAAGCCAATGGGCATTTTCCAGTTCTTCAAGGGACTCTCTGAGTAGAGGCCATTTTTCATCATACGTACCCTTTGAAATCTCATTCACGATCTCAAGGGTCTTCAGAGAATGGAGATCAATGGTCTCCACATGATAATAACCTGACTCCGCCAGATTCCTTATCCTTTTAAATTCGGGAATAAAAAGGGTGATCAGTCCGATCTCAAGGGCAAGCCTGATAATTTTTGGATTTTTCGGGTTGAAGATAATTGCCAGAAATAACTCTCTCGCCCCAGGGGTTCTAAAGAGTTTTTTTCCTTCTGTGGTGATCTTTTTCCTTGCTTCCCAGATAAAACCCGAACCCAAGAAAAGCCCCCTCTGGTTGGCCTCGCATAGGGCCTTAAGAATTATCAGGGGCTCTTTTTCCGAAAGCCTTCCTCCTTTTAAAACAATATTCCCCTTCGTCACCTTGAACTCCTGGGGAAGGCCGTCCTCGGTCGGCTCTGAACTTGCCGGTAAAGGCGCGATGATATCCAGGGCCTTAGCCAGAAACTCTTCATGCCCATAGCGAATCCGGTTTAGATGAAGGTAGAGTTCCCGCATGAATTTATCAGTCCCTGTAATATATGGGCCGTCAACGTAGCCAAGACTGCGGGACAGTTTATTTTGAAGGGAGAGCAGAAGCTTGTCTTCTTTTCTGCCTGCAAGGAGATGAAGGTGATTTCGTACCTTCAGGAGGTAGTTCCCGGAACGGTTCAGATTATCAAATCCAAAATGGGAAAAGACCGCGAAATGTTTGATCTGGCTGAGGAGTTTACATCCGAAATAGATCCTGGCCATCCAGGCCATGAAATTGAGATCCCTGAGACCGCCCAGCCCCTCTTTTATATCGGGTTCTACAAAATATTCTTCGCTACTATATTTTTCCTTTCTCTTTTCCTGGAAAACCAGAAACTGGTTGAGGATGGTTTTTTTCTCACGTTCGATCTTTGACCAGAAGGCCGCCTGGAAAAGCCTGAAAAAGGGTCGAGAACCCAGGAGAAAGCGGCAGTCCATTACAGACGTTAGGACCTTGAAATCATTCATGGCCAGCCGGACACATTCATGGGTCGTTAAGATTGAATGCCCTACATCCAGCTTGGCATCCCAAAGAGCATATAACGTCCGGCTGATAATTTCATTCATCTCAGGGGAAAGCCTGCCCTGGTGGATCACCATCAGGTCCACATCAGATCCAAAGCAGAGCTCACGCCTGCCATAACCGCCCAAGGCCACAACCGCGAGTGTATTTTCCCTGGCCTCCCTGATCTTGTGCGTGAATCCAGCCGTAAAGAACAGTGATCCAATAAACTGGTTCATAAGACCAGTATATCTTCGAGTTGTGCGAAACCCTGAACTCTGTTTTGAATGTTCAAGAATCAGGACTTCCCTGGCTTCAAGAAAATTCTTAATAAGTTGACGTAACTTATCCAAATATCTAAAGGACGTCTTCGTCCTCTTCTCCCGTTCGTATCCGGATGGCCTTTTCCACGGGCAGGACAAATATTTTGCCATCTCCTATTTCACCCGTGTAGGCCTGCTTCTTGATGGTTTCAATTACCCTGGCAACCATATCTGAGGCAACAACTACTTCGATCTTTGTTTTGGGCAGAAAATCCACAACATACTCAGCTCCTCTGTAGATTTCCTTGTGTCCCTTCTGTCTGCCAAAACCCTTGACTTCTGTTATGGTCATGCCGGTAACCCCTAAGTCCAACACGGCTTCCTTAACGTCATCAAGCTTAAATGGTTTAATGATTGCTTCGATTTTTTTCATATTAACCGTCCTTTCAAGATGAGTGGTAAAAAACCAAAGTATTAACGATCTACCCTTTTTGTCAATCAAAAGTGGAAAATCTATTGAAAAATCGTTTCAAAAATGCTTTTTAGCTTATGGAGTAAAATAAAATCAAAGTGAATGAGGAAAAATGATTGCCATTATCGACTATAAGGCTGGAAACCTGAGGAGTGTAGAACGTGCCCTTAAAAAATTGGGGTTTGCCTGCCGTATTACTCATGATAGGGAAGAAGTATTGAATTCTGAAAGGATTATTTTCCCGGGAGTGGGGGCCGCTGGAAAGGCAATTGCAGATTTGAGACATTTTGGGTTGGATAAGGCCTTAACACAGGCCTTTAAGGAAGGCACCCCAATCCTCGGGATTTGCCTCGGTGCACAGATCATACTGGAAAAAAGCGAAGAGAATAATACTCAGTGTCTTGGATTAGTTGGGGGAGATGTTAAACTTTTTCCCTCACCTCTTTTCTCCATTGATAATGAACGTCTAAAGATACCGCATATGGGGTGGAACGGCGTGCACCTGGTCAGGAGGCATCCGGTATTGGAGGGGATCAGGCCTCAGGATGAGTTTTACTTTGTCCATTCCTATTATCCAATGCCTGCTGCTGACCAATACATCATCGGTACTACCGATTACGGAATAGAATTCCCGTCAATAATTGGCCATAAGAGTCTGATTGCCATGCAATTTCATCTGGAGAAAAGCGGCCCTCCCGGCCTGAGAATTTTGAAGGATTTTTGTACATGGAACGGTAAAATTTGACAGGATAAGTAAAAGGATCACAATGTTAAGTA
>JAIVXD010000350.1:0-3150 GCA_048636195.1 Anaerolineales bacterium | reverse complement strand
CGGGATTGATCACAATTATCTTGTCATGACAGTTCAGGCGGCATTTTACGGCCTGACAGTAGCTACCTATAATGAAGGCGATGAGGAGCAGGACATCAAGTTGAAATATCTGTCTGAATACAGGCGCGACTTTGATGACCTGGTTAATTTGAAGGTGGTGATTCCAGGGCATGGAGAGATCCCTTTAAAGGAATTGGCTGAAATACGGCTGACCCCGGGTTTCCATAGTATTGGCCATTATAACGGGAGACAGACCGTGCGATTGACTGCAAATATCAAGGAGGTGGGACAAGATCAAAAGGGCATGTCAGGGTTCCTTTCAAACTTGAGCGGGGAGAGGATGACGGCGGTGAAAGCCAATAAAATCGCCAGGGACTATTTTGACAAAATCAAAGTTGATTTTCCCGGCTCAAGATTGATTGCAGGAGGGCTGCAGGATGAGACTAATAAATCGCTTGAGGAATTGGGGAAAGCAGGTGTGGTGGCGCTTTTTCTTATATTCTTTATCCTCACCCTGCAATTCAACTCTTTCAGCCAACCTTTTATTATCATGATTACTATCCCTTTTGCCAGCCTTGGTGTTATGGTGGGACTTCTCGTAAGCAACAACCCTCTGACCTTTGTCACTTTAATCGGTCTTTTGACGCTCGTGGGAATTGTTGTAAATGATTCATTAGTTTTAATCGATTTTATAAACCGTTATCGGAAAGAACACCCCAGGCAGCTTTATCTGTCCATCGTGCGGGCATGCCATGTGCGTATGCGGCCCATTATACTTACCTCTCTTACAACCATCTTCGGTTTGGCGCCAATGGCATTGGGCCTGGGAGGCAAATCCATTTTCTGGGCACCGCTGGCCACTGCCATTATGTGGGGGCTGGCCTTTTCCACCCTTCTCATCCTGTCCATGGTGCCTGCATATTATGCAATACTTGAGGATATCGGCTATCTTATCAGGCACCGAAAAAGGAGAAAGGCGGATACGCTAAGAGAAATAGACGAGGCGTTTCAGTTTGAAGAGTTGAGGCCTTATATGGAAAAAAAGTAATGTCAGTATTCAGTGGTCAGTTGTATCGCCATCTGTATATATTCAATGTTACCAACCTTATGCCTTAGGCCGATCAGCAAAATGTCAGTCCTTCCAAGGGAGAATCCATGGACTGTTGCTTCCAATTTACCCTCTACTACTCTAATTCTTGGATAAATATAACGCTTGCCATACTACGATAAATGTATTACATTTTATGTATGATTCAATCCTGGGCTAATAGTCGCTCTCGACGTTTTTATGAAGATGGAAAAATATCCAAATTTCGTAGCCTTGACAACGACGCTGCAGACGAGTTACTCGCTGCGCTTGATGCTGCAACATCCTTAAATGATTTAAGCCCTTTAAAAAGTGTAGGGTTGCATAAGCTATCTGGTGACAGGGCAGGTCAGTGGGCTATGACTTTTAATGGCCCCTGGCGCATCTGTTTCCGGTTTAAAAATGGGAATGCATACGATGTTGAAATCATAGATTATCACAAGGGGTAAAACCATGAAAGCAATTCACCCAGGACGTTTGTTAAAGCGTGAAATGGAGGCACGGGAACTTTCGGCCAACAGGCTTGCATTGGCATTGCGTGTGCCTTCAGGGCGAATTACACAAATTCTTAACGGCAAACGCGGTATTTCTGCAGAAACTGCTCTGCGGTTTGCCCAATACTTTGGCAACAGTGCCGGATTTTGGATGAATCTTCAATCCAGATATGAATTGGCAGTTGCCGAACATAGTGTCGGACCTAAAGTTATTGCTGAAGTTGAACAGGCAACATTATAATATATCGGAATTTCTGCAACTTGTTGAAGAAATAGTCATTCACTAAATCCAATTACGTTTAAAGATGCAAAATAGAGGTTCTAAAGAGCTACTAAAAGGAGTGTGTAATGAGCAGATTGATTAAAAAGGATCAGTGGGTCTGGGTAGTCATCCAGGACCCGGGAGGAGTTGAGCAGTTTCTGGGTCAACAGGACTCTAAGAACGATGAAACCTTTATTCCTGTATTTCTTGAAAAGGAGGAGGCCCAGCAGGGACTCAGCTTTCTCGTGCGCGAAAAGGGACTCAAATACGAGGTACAGGCTATCCTATACGAAGATCTGTCTCAGCGGGCCGGTGAATACGGTTTCATGCTGTTTCTCCTGAACGGGGCAGGGGAAGTGCTGGAAAAGATAGAGACGTGAAAGGAGGGTTTTTATGAAAAAAATGCTCAAGCTGCTGTGTATATTTTTGTCCCTGTTTTTTATGGGGACAACTGCTGTGGGCACTGCCTCGGCTGAAAATATCAAGGTGGGTGTGATTCTCCCGTTGACTGGCAAGTTAGCCAGGTTTGGGGAAATTGAACAAAAGTCGTTTCTAATGGCCGCGGAAGAGATTAATGCAACTGGTGGTGTAAACGGCAATAGAATAGACCTGATCATCGAAGATACAACCGGAAGACCTGATGTGGGCCGTTCAGCCATTGAAAAATTGATTTTACAGGACAAGGTCGTTGTCGTTGGCGGCGGATGGTCCAGCTCAGTGACCTGGGCGGCCGCGACCGTGGCCCGGAAACGTAAGGTCCCATTCCTTGTAAATACCGCTTCAGCAGACAAGATTACGGATCAGGGCTGGAAGTATATCTTCAGGATCAATCCGCCAGTGAGCGAACATCCCAGGGCTCTCACTTCATTTCTGAGGAAGGTGGCCCGTGTCAAAACTGCCGCAATCCTCCACGAAAACACCTATTCGGGGCTGTTTGGCGCTAAAAGTTTTGTTAAGCTCTGTGAGAAATTGAGCATAGAGGTGGTCATGAAAGAAAGCTACGAGGCGGGTGCCACTGAATTAGACCCGCTTCTTTTGGAGGTAAAAGCAAAAGACCCGGATCTTGTTTATATGAATTCCTCTCCAATGGATGCATCACTGCTCATGCAACAGGCCAAAATGCTCAATCTTAACCCTAAACTTTATGTTGGAAACGCCGCAGGTTTTACAGGTGAAGCTGCAGAATATGTCTATTCGCACACTCTTTGGACCCCATCTGTTCCCTACCCTGGCGCCAGAGACTATTACGACAGGTTTGTGGCAAAGTATGATACTCTCCCAGGATACCACGGCGCCCAGGCCTATGC
>JAIVXD010000349.1:0-3180 GCA_048636195.1 Anaerolineales bacterium | reverse complement strand
GGCGAAGGGCCTGGAAAGAAATTGTTGAAGATAGCCCGTGCCCTTGAAGGTCTGGCCAGGCACGCATCCACTCACGCATCCGGGGTGGTCATTTCGGACAGGCCTCTTGTGGAATATCTGCCGCTTTTTAAGGGCTCCAAGGATGAAATAATGACCCAGTACACCATGGATCGGATTGAGCAACTGGGTCTCATCAAATTCGATTTCCTTGGACTAAAGACCCTGACGGTCATCAAACAGACTCTCAAGCTCATCGAAGAAACCACTCAGAAAAAAATTGATATCGACAAGATACCTCTGGATGACGACGCCACCTATCAACTGTGCAGTGACGGAAGAACAACCGGCGTATTTCAGTTGGAAAGTGCTGGTATGAAAGAGCTCTTGCGCAGACTGAGACCTGAGGTATTCGGGGACCTGGTGGCCCTGGTTGCTCTTTACAGGCCAGGCCCTCTGGGAAGCAACATGGTTGATGATTTTGTGAATGGAAAACACGGAAAAGTAAAAATCAAATATTTCCTTCCCCAGCTTGAACCTATCCTAAAGGAAACTTATGGGGTGATATTATACCAGGAACAGGTCATGAAGATCGCCCAGGTTCTATCCAACTATACCCTGGCCGAGGCCGACGAACTCAGGAAGGCTATTGGGAAAAAGAAACCCGAGGTAATGGCGAAACACAGGGCACGGTTCATTGAAGGAGCCACCGAAAACGACGTTACCCGCAAAACAGCAGATAAGCTATTTATGCTAATAGAAAAGTTCGGTGGATATGGCTTTAATAAATCACATTCCGCGGCCTATGCCATGATTGCGTATCAAACCGCATACCTTAAGGCGAACTATCCTGTCCAGTTCATGGCGGCTTTATTAACCCAGGACATGGGAAATCAGGACAAAACTATCAAAAACATTGCCGAATGCCCTGGGATGGGGATAAAGATTCTACCCCCGGATATCAATGAAAGCCAGGCCGATTTCTCTGTAGTAGAAGGAAAAATCCGTTTCGGCCTTGCCGCCGTCAAAAATGTCGGTTTGAAGGCCTTAGAATCAGTCATTGAAGAGCGAGAGGCGCATGGGCCGTTTCGCGATCTGCTTGATTTCTGTAAGAGGATTGAAGGTTCTAAAGTAAACCACAGGGTCTTGGAGGGTTTGATTCAGTGTGGGGCCTTTGATTTTACCGGTATTTACAGATCGCGGCTTTTCGGTGCCCTGGACAATGTGCTCAAATTTTGCGGCTCAAACCAGGATCCAAATCAGCTTAACATATTCGGGTCTTTGGACTTAAGAGATGGCCAATCCGGGGGACTCATTGAACTTCCCGATTGTGATGAATGGGATGACAAGGAGAAGCTGGGGAGGGAAAAGGAAGCCCTTGGATTCTACATTACGGGCCATCCCCTCACGAGATTCAAAAGGGAGATAGAACAATTCACAACCTGTACTGTTCAGGAGCTCCCATCTCAGAAGGACAAAAGTCAAGTCAAAATCGCTTGCGTTGTGGGAAATCTGAAAATGAAACGGACCAGGCGGGGTGATAAGATGGCCACCATGGTCGTAGAAGACCTAACCGGATCAACTCTGGTTATCGTCTTCCCTGACGTTTTCAACCGGACTTCCCCGCTCCTTAAAAGCGACGACCCTTTACTTATAAATGGGAGTGTGGAGACGGGCGACACTTCAGCAAAGATCATTGCACAGGATATCGTCACACTGAATTCCGTCAGGCAGAATGCTATAAAGGCCATCGAACTAAGGCTCGTCGAAAAGGCTGTGTCGAAGAAATTTTTGGAGGATTTACAGGAGATCGTGTTTACATACCCCGGTGAATGCAGCCTTCTCTTCAAGATGAATACAAACAATGGAAAGGAAATCGTCATTGCCGCTCACGATCGTTTCAAAGTACTGCCCTGCCAGGAACTCATAGATAAGATCGAACTATTGATCGGCAATAAGATTATTATTCATGAGAAAAGGAATTATTAAGGGCTTACGGAAGAGCCAAAAAAGGCAGAATCAATGACGACTCCGCCTTATTCAGAATCCAGGGCGGAGAGGGTGATCCAAATGAATCACTTGTAGGACTACACCCTACTTACATTATACCAGGGATTAACCTCCTGAATATCGTTTTTCCCTAAATCGGACAGGTCAATCACACAGGCATCCGATACCTCAACCTCAGGTTCAAATAACATATCAGGATGCTTCTCAGTTGCAAGTTCGGCAGTGCGCAGGGCCTGCTCAACACAAGCGAAATCTCTCTCCAGCATTCCCACATATTTATAAACTGTTAGCTTTACTTTCATTGGTCTAAGTTCTCCAAAATATAGTCAGGCAAATTTCGTTTGATGAAAACCCTAATCGCGCAATTCATTATTTCTCACCGTACCAAATGCACGTCCAGCATCGCAGCATAGTACGTCTGTTGTATTGATTCAGCAAGTAATGTGCCAGTTTAAACGGGGTTAGGCGAAAGGTTTTCCCCAATAATTTTATTAAGTTAACCCTCATGCACAACTGCTAAGAAAATATGGGTAAGAAAATACCCTCCTTTTGTGTGGAATTGCGTTGAACTTAATGGCAAAAGTTTACACAAGAGGTAAAAGAGGTGGAGTAAGTCTACCCTGGATCCCTCTGTCAAGAACCATTCCCAGGACTTTCTTTTCTGCTTTTTGAAAACGCTTTGGACAGTTTACGAAAAGGGCTTGATAACTTCGATCCCTGCTTAGATTCAGAAAAAATCTGGGGACTTGTTTTAGGTCCTTCTGCTCCTTCAGTTGGCACAATATCACCAATGGAGACATTTTTTATTTTTTTTAAACAATCCTTAAGAGCCAATATTTTTGAGTCTCCGACTCCAAAGTATTTCTTATCGGCCTCTTGAACCAACAGATTCGGTACAGCCATAAACTTATAAGCAGCCTTTCCCAGAATGACCTCATATACATCAATAAAAAGGTTCCCCTCGCTTCGGAATATTTTGTATTTGTGGATTCTGGTGAATATTTCTTCTTCATTAATAACGGACATGAGTTAACCTTTGCCCCGGTTTCTTCAGGGAGACGCGTCACCGCGACCTCCAGGAATTCATAGCTCATTTACCTGGTTTTTCAAAGACTTCTGAAATTCAGCATAATCCTCTTCTGTATCAATGTCCATGTCGTCATAAAAAAAACC
>JAIVXD010000348.1:0-3187 GCA_048636195.1 Anaerolineales bacterium | reverse complement strand
AATCCATAGTAAGAAGAATTGGCGCAGATGAAGTGGACGATGTAATTGTTAATGTGCAACAAAAATCCGAACAAAATTGAGTTTTCTGGGTAACACTTTCACCATCTGTTTATGCCAAAACTTCTTCCATCAAGATAGTGGCCTTTTTCAACTGTTCCAAAGTAAATTCGCTTACCTCATTCAATGCATCCAGCACCTTTTTCCTCAAGACCTCCAAGTAGCAATACTGTTTCCTGAGAGAGCCCGCCATACGCTTGGCCTGCTTGACAAGAATGTCTTTTAGGTATGGCAGGCGTGATAACACGGCATTCTTGATCATACCTGCCAGACCCTCGACTGTGGGTTCATTATCCATCTGTTCTTGTTTTTCACGTTCCCTCTCAAGTACCTGCTCATATCCGTAGCGCCGGCGACAATAGTCCTCATTCCTGGCTTCATCCATCTCATTCTGAATGTTCTTGAGAATGCCAAAAAAGTAGGGGAGAGTAGCTCGTTGCTGGTTGCGCCTGATGGCCTTTAAAAAAGCCTCTTCTGATTTGGATATGGCTTCCAGGTCATAGCTGACTATGCATTTTTGTCCCCGTTTCAGACTCTTTTCATCTGTCTCCAACCGGTGATTCCTGATGATAAAGTCAAGACGATCAAGCTTGGCTCTTTGACTTGGATCTTGTGTCTTCTGTATCCTCTTCCTGTATCGCTCCTTTATATTTTCTCGCTCCTTGTTTAAAACCGGTGATGCCATGCTTTCTGAAGGTGCAATCCCTTCTCCAAACCTCGGCACACGGTTACGCATTTTAACATAGACGGAAACTATCTTTTCCAGGATCATCCTTGCCATCTCCCTTGGAGAAGACGTCTCCAGGTGGACTGTCCCTATGACCTCTTTCATCTCGGAAAAGGCACCCTCACATGTGCCGTTGCCCTTGGGATTCCCAGGCCCCGCAGGCATGACCTTTATATCATTGCGGTCCAAGTAACGGATACTTTCACCGGACAGGTTGGCGCTCCCATGGTCGTATACCAGTCCAATGGGACTCCCCCATAGGGCCTTGTGCTCTTCCATGACCTTAATAAATTCTTCTGTCGTTTCGCTGTCTGAAACACTGAAAGCGGTATGGCAAAAACTTTCAACATCCACGCCCAGTTCCAGGTTGAACTTGTATACAATACCATCGATCAACACCTTAAATTCACTCCCGTCCACACTTATGAGACCATTGGGAATGGTCTGCCTCAATCTCTGATAAAATCCGGGCCGCCTCCTCCTGATGCTGGCTTTATAAAGACCATTGGCAATCAATACCTCGGTCACCTTCTTCCTGGTCAGCACTATGTCATGTTCCTCTGAAAGCTTCTTTACAAATGCCTTCAACCGAAGCCTCTGCCCTTTTGCCTTGATATCCTTTGCCGCCTTTACTATTTCTCTAACCATCCCGGCCGTGATTCTTGACCCCTTTCCTCGTTTATCAGGAACCACTACAGGGATCATCTTGTCATCAAAGACCTGGTTCCATTCACAAAGCGTGCTCACTTTCAGACCCAGGGCCCAGGCTGTCTCGTGACCGGAACGTCCCTCTTTTCGAAAAAAACTTACCGCTTTCCCTTTTTCCGGGATTGTGCAACGTTTTTTTTAGCTGCTATCAGCTCATCTATGTGGTGAATCTCCCAGGCAATCTTTCTGCCTTCATTCTCAAAACGCGCGTCATCATAGCGTTTCTCAAGCTCCTCGTGTTCTACCTTGAAACTGTCATATTTGACCTGGAGCTCCTTTAATGCATCATCATACCTTTGTCCCAATTTATCAGCCCATTGATACCCGGTCTTTCGGGAGATCCCCGCTGCTTCACAGATGGTCTTTACATCAACGTCCTTTGCAAGACCTCTGGCCTTGAGTATCTTCCTGCCACGGATCAACGTGGCCACCTCATCTCGACTCAGTTCCTTGCTCATGCCTGCCTCCAAATATCTCTACAGGTTGCCCCAGAATGTAGAGCGTCATTCCGCCTTCAGGGGCCAGTACAAGATTTATCAGACTTCGAGGTATAGCATAGCAATTCTCTCTCTCCGGGTCGATCTTTTCTGATATATCCCTGATTACCTGATCCTCTCTCCCATGAAACCGATCCCCGGGAACAAGAAAACCTCCCAACCCTTGATGAGTACGTTCATAATTGTATATCTTCACCCACCCGGAAATAGCAGCCTCAGCATCAGATGCACTCCTGAATCGTTCTCTATTGATCAGCTCTTTTTGTATCTGTTTGTTGACCGCTTCCACTTTCCCCAGCGTCTGGGGGTGATGGGGCCGGGCATGCGTGTGATGGATGCCCTCTGTCTCCAGGTATTTCTCAAAACGGTTTATTCCATGCCAGGAATAAAAAACAAATCCACGGTCTGTCAGAACCTCTTCCATTTTGCCATAGCGGTCTATGGCATCCTGAACTACCCCAATAACCGAATCAATGGAGGTCTCATCCAATAACCTCCATCCCAGGATGAATCGAGAATAATCATCAAGCAGCAGGATCAGGTACACCTTCAGCTTGTGAATGAAAAACTCCAGGATGTCCATCTGGCAAAGTTCAAGCGGACGACTTGCTTCAAAACGCTGGGAATCCTTTTCCTTATGCTTCTTCCGTATACCCTCGTACCCGTTGGCCTCCATGATCTTCTGAACTGAACGTGTCGAGATCGTCATCCCTTGCCGTCTTAACTGGCCCCTTATCTGGCTTGGCCCAAACCCTGGATATCTTTCCCAGGTGTCAAGTACCCCTCTTTCCTGTTTCTCTGTTATCCTCTTTATCCCTCTCCCGGGAGAGGACGGTCGATATGCCAGGAAACCTTCTTTCCCTCTTGCTTCAAGCTGCCTTTTCCAGTCGTAGACCGTTGTGTAGTGGATACCTGTAAGCTTCGCTGCCTCCTTGATCCCCACTCCCTTCGCCGCTTCCACAATCTTCAGCTTTTGCTCTTGGCTGAATCGCTCCCTTTTCCCTGCCACCAATTTTCCCGTCTTCTCCATTACACTTCCTCCTTCCTTTCCCATGGAGAAAGTGTTACCTTCTTTCCACCTATTTTGTACGGATTCTTAGTAGCAGAAACATTTAGTGCCTGAACGAAAAGTCCGTTCAGGCCAAATCCGAATATCGAAATCCGAAATCCGAAACAAATTCGAATATCAAATGACAAA
>JAIVXD010000347.1:0-3195 GCA_048636195.1 Anaerolineales bacterium | reverse complement strand
AATAGCTGGCTGATCCTGATAATAGATCAGTACGACTTCTCCTTCATTGCGCATGATGCATATCCTAACAAAAAGATTCTAGGTTTTTAAAACGGCACTGACCTTCCGGGTATCAAAGCATTTGATTCAGACGTTGCGCGTTAAATGCCAGGAAACCATAACTCGAAACCCGTAACCCGCAACGCGGTCTATTCACTATCCTTTATCACACTGCCCGGATCTGTCCTCAGTTTTTCTACTTTTTCATCGAAACTGGCTCCCAGATCCACCCCCAAATCCATGGCCCGCTTTTTAGCAGCAAGACCAATGTTGCGGGTATCTTTGTAAAAACTATCGCTCTGACGGGATCCGGGATCAAAGGCCTCAAGGCGATCATTTTCAGCCAAGTGGTAGGCTACTCTGGAAATAAGTTTTTTTAAACTTCGGCCGCCACAGTTTGGGCAGGATAGGTTTTTTTCATCCTCCTCCCCCATTATCAGCCTCTGAAATTGTCTATGACAACCATGGCATTGATATTCGTAAATAGGCATCCTTCCAACGCTCTCCTTTTAGCCAATTCATTTATCAAACAACCGAGTAATTATCAATAATAATAAAAAAGGTAACCGTTCACAGGTTCCCCGCTTCCGCTTCGCTTCAGACGGGATCTTCGACAGGGTTCAACGTTTCCCGCTAAAAGCGGGATTAAAAATGCTCATTTTCCCAAGTAATTGCCAATTTGGGTACAAATTTTGGATAAGGCATGACGAAGTTTACACTTTTCTCACAAATACATATTCCAAATGAAGTTATAAATCTCGGTTTTCTGTTTAACATTTTTCTTGACACTCAATTACCTATATGGCATTTAAAAAACAATTCACAATAGGTCTTGGGGGAAAGGTTTCCCAAATTAGAAAAAACTACCCGTTTTTCTTCAAGTTTATTCGCTCTTTTCCCACCCGCAAATGTGAACCGCAACACAATTCCTCTGAAAAATTAAAACGCTCAAAAAGCAGGAGAAAAATTTAATGGGTCAAGACAAACCAAAAGGTTCTGTAATGGTTGTAGGCGGTGGAATTGCCGGAATTCAAGCCGCGCTTTCCCTCGCTGGCGCTGGCTATGGAGTTCATCTAATCGAACGTACGCCCTCACTCGGCGGAATGATACCAAATCTTCACCGAATTTATCCACTCTGTGCCTGCTGTAAGCTGGACCCCAGGGTCTCCGCTTGCGAACAGGATCCCAATATTAACGTAATGCTGGATACCACCGTACTCGACATTTCTGGAGACACGGGGAATTTCAGGGTTACAGTAAAAACTGCAAATGACGAAAAAACCGTTAATACCGGTGCCATTATCCTTGCTGCCGGGATCGAACCCTTTGATCCAACAAAATATGACACATATTCCTATGGATCCCTTCCCAATGTGCTTACCAGTGTGGAGTATGAACAGAGCCAGAAGCCCCTTGGGCCTGGGGAAGGCATTTTGAGAAGGCCCTCCGATGGCCAGACCCCCAGAAAAATAGCCTGGCTTCAGTGTGTGGGCTCCCGTGATATCAACCAGTGCGATGCCCCCTATTGCTCATCAGTGTGTTGCATGTACGCGCTGAAGGAGGCTGTCAATACAAAAGAATTTGATGAAGATATTGAAACAACCATTTTTTACATGGATATGAGAACCCATGGAAAAGGGTTCGAAGATTATCTTAACGAGGCCATTTCACGGGGTGTTCAGCTTGTGCGAAGCAGGATTCATACTATTGATCCTGTATCGGGGAGCAACGATCTCGAAATCGTTTACGCAGGCGAGGACGAACAATTGCAGAAGGAGACTTTTGATATGGTCGTCCTTTCTGTTGGCCTCAGACCATCCGGAGAGGCCATTGAGCTGGCCAGGAAAATCGGGGTGAATATAAATGAAAATCAGTTTGTGGACAAGGAACCCTTCAAACCCGTTTCAACCAATATCCCCGGCATATTTGTTTGTGGTGGACTGAGCGGACCTTTTGATATTGGCGAATCCATTACCCAGGCTGCTGCTTCGGTATCTGAAGTCGCCGCCATATTGGGGCCTGAATCGTTTTCACCTCCGCCAGGCTACCCGAAGCCCTCAAAATCCGGGGCAAAGAAACCCAAGGTCCTCCTTGCCTATCACTTATGTCCAGGTATGGCGCCTGACCTAAGTGCTGACCTGGAAAAGCAGGCAAAGGCAATTCCCGGTGTCAGCTCCACCATAAGGGTCGATGGCGATATCCTGACCAGCATCACGGATAAGATAAAAGAAACCGATGCCAATAGACTGGTCTTCGCAAGTTGCACGCCGGCTGTGCACAAAAATCTCATTGAGGAATCCCTCAAGCTGGCCGGTCTAAATCCATATCTTTACGAGACAGTGGACTTGAGAGCTATCGATCCAGGGACGGCAGATGTGCAATTGAGAGACCGTATCCGGATGGGTGTTGCCCGGGTCGCCCTTATAACGCCGCCGCCTCTAAGGCAAATACCGGTTGTCAAGCGGGCCCTGGTGGTCGGAGGCGGTATTGCCGGTCTTGAAACTGCTCTTGCCATTTCCAGAGAAGGTTATCCGGTCACTCTTGTGGAAAAAGAAAAAGCACTTGGCGGGCATGGCCGTCATGTAAAGGCCACCTGGCAGGGATATGATGTCCAGAAATACCTTAAGGGCCTTATCTCTTCGGTCAAAAAAGACAAAAACATCAAGGTGATGACCGAGGCTACGGTTAAGGAGAACAAAGGATTTGCAGGCAAATTCGTTTCCATTGTAGAAAAAAAGGGTAAAGAGAAAAGTATATCTCACGGTGTAAGTATCCTGGCGCCAGGTGGAAATCCCATCGAACCGAGGGAGTATTTATACGGTAAAAACAAAAATGTCTATCTATGGTCCGAACTGAGCGAAAAATTGCTGAAGGCCCCGAAATCCATTGAGAACGCTAAGGCAGGCGTCTTCATACAGTGCGTGGGGTCAAGGGAACCTGACATGCCGCATTGCAGCAATTTCTGCTGTTCTTTCACGGTTAGGACGGCTGTTGATCTAAAAATTAAAAACCCGGACATGAATATTTATGTCCTTTATCGGGAGATGCGCACGTACGGAGAAAGGGAAAACCTTTACAAGGAAGCACGGGACAAAGGGGTGATCTTTATCCGTTATGATCTTGAGAAGAAGCCGGTGGTCGAGTCCCTGGACAATA
>JAIVXD010000346.1:0-3197 GCA_048636195.1 Anaerolineales bacterium | reverse complement strand
ATTATGAGGGCGTCATCCGCATCATGGAAAAAGGTTTGGAAGCAAACCCGAAGCAGGCGGATTTAAGGGGATACCTTGTATTGGCCTACCTGGAGACTGGAAAAGAAGAACTGGCAATTGGGCAGATAGAGAAGATCCTGAAAGTCAGGCCGGAGGATACCAAGCTATTGCTACATCTGGCAAGACTCCAGGAGAAGCGGGAGGAATACTCAAAAGCCCTGGCGGCATATGCGAAAGTACTTGAAATATCACCCGACCATGAAGAAGCTCAGGAAGCCTATCTCAGACTGAGGTTAAAGGGAGTCCGGGGTGAAGGGAAAGAATAGCAAGCCCCATTTTCATGTAACAGCCGGATTGATCTGGAAAAATGGCAAAGTGCTGATTGCGAAACGTCCAAAAGGAAGTCATCTTGAGGGATTCTGGGAGTTTCCGGGCGGGAAACAGGAAAAAGGGGAGAGCCTGAGGCATTGCCTTGAGCGGGAGATCACGGAAGAACTGGGAATAGAGATAAAGGCTGGTAAACTCTTTTTGCCGGTAAAACATGAATATGATTACAAAGTGATTTCTCTGCATACGTTCAACTGCACTCTATTGGCGGGCGAACCAAAGGCCTTGCAGTGCCAGGAAATCAGATGGGTGGATCCGGCAAGGCTTTGCGAGTTTGAGTTTCCCCCGCCAGACATGCTTGTGGTTGAAGCAATATGCCAGTCATAGGAGACTGTCTGAGAATGAGATTCTTGCCATGTTCATAGAATCGGTCGTAATACATAACAATAACTTCCCCAAAAGAAATCTATACCCGTTCAACCTCAGGGTATTTTGGGAAACAGATCGATTGGATTTTACTGCTAATGTAATTTTTTTTGTCGGTGAAAACGGCACGGGCAAATCTACTCTCCTGGAGGCCATAGCGAGAAACTATGGCCTGACTGTCTGGGGTGGGGAAAAAACGCATATTATTCACCATAACCCTTATGAAACAAGACTCCACAATTTCGTTTCTCTTAAAACCATTCAGCCCAGGGGAATAATACCAAAGGGATTTCTTTTCCGGTCTGAAAATTTTTTTAACTATGCCTCAAATCTTGATGACATGACCACGAACGATCCCGACATTCTCAAATACTACGGTGGTCTGTCACTTCACCAACAGTCCCACGGTCAGGCTTTTTTATCTTTCTTTGAAAACCGGTGTAGGATTAAGGGCCTATATCTGTTAGATGAACCGGAGGCAGCGTTATCACCACCGAATCAACTTGCTTTTCTGAAGATACTTCAGATGATAACCAAGAAAGGAAAGGGGCAATTTATTATCTCGACACATTCACCAATTATTCTTAGCTTTCCAGATGCTCAAATTCTAAGTTTTGATTGTATTCCCATAAAGGAAATCGCCTATGAGGCAACCCATAGTTACCGATTCTACAAGAGTTTCATGAATGACAGGGCCCCCTATTTACAAGAATTCAAGGGGGCAGGGGAGTGCAATAAGAAAGAGGGTGATGAGTAAAATAAAAAAATTCAAATTACCACTAAAACAGGCGGAAATTTATGCTGTCTAATTAGCGGGAGGAAATCATGGAAATTATCTGGTCGGCATTGTTCGGACTTCTTGCAATTGTTGGCCTCATCATGTTTATCGTTGTTGTGATTAAGCTTTTCAAGACAGAGGGGGCGATCAAAGGGATCCTGGGGATAATCTGCGGAATCTACCCTTTTATCTGGGGATGGGTAAAGCACAAGGAACTGAAAATCACCAGGGTGATGGTATTGTGGACACTTTGCATTGTCATACCTCTGGTTGTTGGATCCATGTTTTTGCCCAGCACTCTCTTGACCATGGTAGGATCACTTCAATCTGTCAGCAATGTAGTTAAGACTTCTACAACCATCACGCGAGAGATTCCCAAGAAGCCTGGTCCACAGGCCATATCTAAACCAGTCAAACGCCCAACTGATCAGTTACCCGGGAAGAAACAACCGCCAAAGAAGTCAGCCATCTATGATCCTGAGATAAAAAAGCTCGATGATTTCATTAAACAGAATAGTCAAAATGCAGATGCCTTTTACAATCGGGCCCTGCTGCATGAGGCTAAAGGGAATCTGCAGATGGCAGAAGATGATTATGAAAAAGCCATCGGTATTAACAAGAAGCATGTGGATGCTTACTATAACCGGGGCCTTCTTTTTATTAAAATGAAAAAATATGAACTGGCTGTGAAGGACTTTGACGCGGTCATAGGGTTGAACCCCCGTGCTTTTGATGCCTATTGTAACAGGGGGAATGTAAATTATCAGTTAGGCAAGAAGGATCTGGCAATAGAGGATTACAATGCGGCTTTGAAAATAACGCCTAATGATGCTGACCTCTTTTACAACAGAGCTGTAGCCTATCAGGCCAAAGGAGTGAGTTCAAAGGCCAATAGGGATTTCAAAAAGGCCGCAGCGTTAGGACATCAAGAGGCAAAAGAATATCTGCTGGGGCAGGGCAAAAAGGCGGCGAGAACGCCAACCCGAGCAAAGACATCGTCCGTTGCATGGAAAAGAGATCTCAAAAACGTGAAAATACCTGGGACGCTCCCAAGGGGGATGATACACGGGGAAAACTTCGTCTCCAAATCCTCCGAGTTTTCAAATAGCATTTTAACCATTCGCGACGGAGAGGATTTTTTTCCAGACCATGCCGTGATGATTTTTCTCTTTTTAAAAAAGGACGAGAAACCGGAAGGAAAGTCGTACAACATCAGCCGAACCAGTGGTTTTGGATCGCCGCACATCCACATGAAATGGAAGCCGGAAAACAGCAAAGTCCCCAAGACAAAAATATTTACAAAGGACTACTCGATGCGCCTCAATTTGGGGACAATCAAAAATGGTAAGCTGCCAGGCAAGATATATCTTTGTTTGCCCGATGAGAAGAAGACCGTCGTTGCTGGAAGCTTTACAGCTGTCGTCAAGTAACGTGGGGAGTTAAGAAGAAAAGTTCGTATGATTCGATGTAGAGCACATCCAGATTTCAAGTTAGCCGGGATACCGGCTTGACAACTCAAATATTGGACGATCTCTGAAGTTGGCACTGTTTTTCTGCAAAGGAGGAGAAAATGGAAGTCTTAAACTGGAAGGACAGCGAGGACGTCAAGGTAGAAAAGTTCCCTTACAGGGGCAAGATGTATGATGTGACGGGCATTAGTATTCGC
>JAIVXD010000345.1:0-3199 GCA_048636195.1 Anaerolineales bacterium | reverse complement strand
ATCTGGAGGTTCATTTGCGTAATTTATAAATAGCAAAGATAACAGCTTATTTCAAAACAATAAATAGTTGACGGGTTTCCATCCCCATGATTTTGAGTTATCCATAACGTAACTGCTCAATATGCTGGGGCAGCATAAAAGGCTCAAGGCTGAAACCTGATCCCAGAACATTGAAAATTCTTCCTCAAATGGGAATCATTTTCGACAGAAATATGGCCAGGCTCTACGAATCCTGGTACCAATCGCCCCAGGGTCGAACCATTGATCGATCCATGGAACAGCTCCTTTTTGCCTTGCTTGATCCCGAGCCAGGACAAAGAATACTGGATATCGGCTGTGGAACCGGTAACCACCTGATTTTTTTCAGCAAATTAGGCCTGAATATAAGTGGCATCGATGCATCGCCCCACATGATTCATAAAGCGAAAGACCGACTTGGGCACCGCTGCACCCTTAAGACAGGGATGGCAGAAGACCTACCCTTTGATGATAACGAATTTGATCTGGCTCTCCTTATTAATACGCTCGAATTCTTAGATGACCCCCTTCTGGCACTCAGGGAAGCAGGTAGAGTGGCCAATAGGAAAGTTTTTGTTGGTGTTTTGAACAGCCTCTCCTGGAATGGTCTTGTAAAACGAGCCCAGGGGTTTTTTGGCAACCCTCTTTTTGGTGGCGCCAAATTATATAATCTCTGGCAGCTAAAATCCATTTTGCATATGGCTTACGGCCATGTTCCAATTTCCTGGGGTTGCATCAAAATACGTCCTTCCTTTATGGAAGAAATAAATCCTTTCGCAAAGGACTTATTGACCTGGAAGCATTCCCCTTTCGGGTTTTTCTTAGGATTATCGATCTCGTTGAAATACCGCATTAAGACAGACAACCTGCCTTTGAAAATCAGGCTAAAAAAGGCAAGCCAGTCTTTCATTGGAGCAAGAACTTTCGAAGACCTGAACCGCATCCAAGGAGTTCATGGAGATGAAAGAGGCCTATCTGTACGAAAAATTAGAAAATGATAAGGTTCGCTGCGTCTTGTGCAGCCATAACTGCCTGATCAAGAACGGAAAAAAAGGGCTTTGTGGAGTTAGGGAAAATCGTTCCGGAACACTCTTCAGCCTTGTATATGGAAAGGTGATTGCCAGCCACTGCGATCCCATCGAAAAAAAGCCCCTGTTCCATTTTTTACCCGGAACTCACTCATACTCCATAGCCACTGTTGGGTGCAACTTCAAATGCCTGTTCTGCCAGAATGCTGATATCTCCCAAATGCCGATCGACAATGACCGGATTATGGGACAAGACATGAGCCCGGATAGAATCGTTGACGAGGCATTGAGCACCCGCTCCGCAACCATTTCTTATACCTACACGGAGCCCACCATTTTCTTTGAGCTTGCAGTGGATACGGCACGGCTTGCAGTCTCCAAAGGGATAAAAAACGTTTTTGTGTCCAATGGATACATGACTGCGCAATGTCTCCAGGACATATTTCCCGATCTTCATGCAGCAAACGTGGATCTAAAGGCATTCAGCGATAAATTTTACAAGGAGCAGTGTGGTGCAAAGCTGGGACCGGTTCTTAACACATTAGAGACCATGAAAGAAATGGGGGTCTGGCTGGAGGTAACAACCCTGTTGATTCCCGGGCTCAATGACTCAACAGAAGAGCTCAACGAGATTGCCCGGTTCCTTGCCGGCCTGGACCCGAACATCCCATGGCACATCAGCCGTTTTCATCCCACTTACCTTCTTAACAATGTCCGTTCCACGCCTCCTGATTCTATCAAGAGGGCAAGGGATCTCGGGTATGAGGCAGGATTGAAATATGTTTACACGGGCAACCTTCCCGGAGATGTGGGAGAAAAGACCTTCTGTCATAACTGTCATGAACTCCTCATCGACAGGGTCGGCTTTAATGTTACACAGAATAAGATTAAAGATGAACTATGCCCGAAGTGTGGTAAAAAAATCCCCGGCGTTTGGGGTTATTGATTTTTCAGTTCAGCCTTGATAAACATTGGAATCTAAGGAGGGCCTTTCAGGGTTTTTCTTAGCATATACCCTCGCTGAATATTTTACGGCCTTCTTCCATTCAGCGGGGGTTAACAAACAAGGATGGAAGGGAGACAATTTTTATGCAGAGCAAAGAGGAACTTTCCCTCAAAGTCAGTAAAGAGATCGTGGTTAAATTTATTGAAATGGGGGGAGTATCGGTTAATTCTTTCGAGGGAGTGTGGAAAAAGATCCATAGAACCGTATGTGATTCCTTAAAGGAGACTGCACCTGAAAAATAGTGTCTTAATAGACCAATATCTTAAAATTTATGTTAAATTTTTGGAATCTCCAATGTTTATCCCGTCGCGGCGGAATTGTCACGGGATGCTGGATGTACTAAGTGCGCAGTAAGGAGTAAGCAGAGTTAACATGCAAGCCCCCTTATCGCCTTCTACCTACTGCATACTACCTACTTTTCTCTTATTTATCCCCGCTAACGATGGGATCTTTGACCAGTATCGAGGATCAAGTATCCAGTATCATGGAGCCTCGTAGGTTTGAGGCGGGGCTTCTTTAGTATTGGACCTCCATAAGAAATAATCCCTGTGGTGGCGCTTTGATCCCTGCGGACTGCCTATCCCTTGATTCAAATATCTTTTCAAAACCATTAGAACTGATCCGACCCAGACCGGCCTCTACAACTGTTCCAACAATATTCCGCACCATATGCCTTAAAAAACCATCCGCTTTTATGATAACCCGCAGCAGTCCACGTTCAGTCCCATGCAGTTCAGCCCGCATGATCGATCTTACCGGATCCATGTTTCCGCTGCCAGAAGACCTGAAGGAAGAAAAGTCATTCCTGCCCAACAAAAGGCCAAGACATTTCGCTATTACTTTTAAATCCAAAGGGGTCCGGATATGCCAGAGATACTTGCGCATAAACACATCAGGATCTTCCTGGTTCAATATTCTGTATTCATAGACCTTACTTTTGGCACTGTACCTGGCATGAAATTCAAGAGGGACATACCCTGCGTCCCTTACAAGAATATCGTCCGGAAGGAGGCCGTTGAGGCCTTTCTTGATGGCCTCGGGATCAATATTTGATCGGGTTTTAAAATTGCAGACCTGGTTCACAGCATGGACCCCCGCATCCGTTCGTCCTGAAGCAATCAGTTTGACTGATTCGCAAACCATCATT
>JAIVXD010000344.1:0-3239 GCA_048636195.1 Anaerolineales bacterium | reverse complement strand
GATGACCCCATTTCGTATTGACACGGTTTCATTTTATACTATCATACTATTAAACTTAGGGTATTCAATCAGGTGCAGGTAATGATAAAGTTGACAAACATTTGCCGTATTTTTTGCCTTGTTATCTTTTTTGGTACATTACTGTTATTGACGCTAACGTTTCATATAAAAATCGACAAAGCGCAAAGTGGTAGTCGAATCACACAGTCAGAGGCCCAGGCAGATTCCTCTAAAATCTTATCTGGTGAAAGAGGGAAAAAGGAGGGGGACATGACAGATAAAGACAAATTGACCGACGAGGACGGTAAATATCTCCTTGAGGTGGCACGGAAGACCATAGAGCAACGGCTTTTTGAACGAAAAAAGCAAAAAGAATCATATGCCGATTTGCCGGATATATTCCACGAACGGCGTGGCACTTTCGTTACCCTTACCATCCAGGGTGGCCTCAGGGGCTGCATAGGCCACATAACTCCGCAAGAATCATTGCTCGAAGGGATCAAGGTTAATGCTATCAATGCTGCATTTAAGGACCCCCGATTCAGACCCCTCAGCACTGATGAGTGGAAAAATGTCAAAATAGAGATAAGTATCTTAACTGAACCGAAAGCCCTTTCCTATGCAGATGCTAATGATCTTTTGAAGAAGTTGCGTCCTGACATTGATGGAGTCATCATCAAAAAAGGATATCACCAGTCCACATTCCTTCCCCAGGTATGGGAACAGTTGCCAGGGAAAGAGGAATTTCTGGCACACCTATGTCTCAAGGCAGGCCTGGACGGGGACGCATGGAAGAAAGGAGATCTTGAAGTCTACACCTATCAGGTCCAGGCCTTTGAGGAATAAAATCGCTCCGCGAATCAAGTTAGTTCGCTTCGCTCACAATTGGAATGTTGGAATAATGGAATGTTGGAATACTGGGTTCTGGGGAATTGAGGGAATGGTTTGTTGGGAAAATCACCTTAACAAGACATGTAACAAATGAGAAAGTGCCACTTAAAGCATCAAGCCAAATACGAATTTACATCCCCGCTAAAGACGGGATCTACGACATTCCATTATTCCACCATTCCATTATTCCATGTGCGAGGTAAAAGCTCAGGCCTCGCAAAAACCTCTTTATTCTCAATAAGTTATAGGAATTCCGAGACGTTTATTTAGTGAACGATTTTTTTGCTGAGGCATATACGTGTGAACATTAAGCGGTTCATTATCTGGTCGATTATCGGCACAGGCATATCCTCTGTTACCACGCAACTGCTCACCATCAGAGAGTTTTTGTCTCAGTTTCATGGCAATGAAATTACCATTTCTCTGGTGATTTTCTGCTGGTTGCTGCTGACAGGCATAGGCAGCCTCACAGCAAAAATCGTCAAGCGCTCATCTTTAAGGACCTTTACCCTCCTGACTTTGATAATCGCTGTCTGGCCCCTTTTACAGATAATCGGGATCCGGGTATTCAGGGAGACCGTTTTTATCCATGGCATGTCGCCGGGTTTTTACCCGATTTTCTTCTATATCATGATTACCGTGGCGCCCTATTGTCTGCTTACAGGCTTTATCCTCCCTTATGCCCAGAAGGTCCTGAATGACCGTAATTATCCGTTCCGAAGCGGCGATCTTTATCTAACTGACAGCGTAGGAGACATTACAGGGGGTGTCCTGTTCAGTTTTGTCCTTGTCTATTGGCTAAAGCCTTTTCCCATCATCGCGGTCACATCCGCCCTCTTGATATGCGTGGCTCTACTTCTACTGTTTTCGTCTCGTATGTATGTGCTTTTTGTATCGGGTCTCGTCCTTACTTCTGTTTTTTACTTCTATTCTACAAATACCTTCTTTGAAAAGCGCACCCTGGCCAGCCAGTATGGAGATATTTTGCAATACTTCGAATCCCCTTACGGAAGGATTGTCATTTCCAGAGAAGGGGACCAGCATACTTTCTGGGAATCCGGGGCTCCGCTCTATTCCCACTCAAATGTTATCAGGAGCGAGGAAAAGGTTCATTACCCTTTGTCCCAGTTGGACCGGGTTGAAGATATACTTTTGGTGTCGGGTGGATTCGGTGAAACCTTAGACGAGATATCCAAGTACGGTCCGGCACATGTTGACTACGTGGAGCTGGATCCCTTTCTAACAGATGCGGGGCTGAAAGAAGGGGCCATCAAAAAGGTGCCTTTCCTTACGATAATGAATACCGATGGCAGACGATATATAAAAACTACCCAAAAAAAGTATGACGCCATTATTATTGATCTCCCTGAACCGGACACCTTCCAGATAAACCGATTTTTTACAAGCGAATTCTTTTCTCTGGCAAAGAAAATCATGAAAAAGGAAGGCATCCTTTCCATGAGCGTAGAATATGCGCCAAACTACATCAGCGACATCCGGAAAAAGAAGCTCTCCACCCTTTACAACACGGCGCGACTGCATTTTCAAAACGTGATAGTTCTCCCGGGTGAGGAGGCCTATTTCCTCTGCCGGGATGGGGAATTATGGAAAGACATCCCCTCCAGGTTAAGGCTGAAATCTATCAAGACCAGTTATGTTGAAGGTTTTTACTATGGTAATGTGACAGATGAAAGAATAAGGCAGCTTGAAAAGAGCATTGACAGGGACGAATACATCAACACGGACCTTAGGCCGAGGCTCATGAATATTGTCTTTCATGAATGGTTTATGAAGCATGGCACTTCCCCCAGCTATTTCCTTCTGGTTCTGTTCGTGTTTACCGCGATCTACCTCATATTCATGAAAAAAGAAGAATACATCCTGTTTTCTACCGGATTGGCCACCATGGGTGTTGAAATGCTCATTGTATTTGCGTTTCAGGTTATTTATGGTTATATTTATCTGAAAATTGGCGCAATCATCACGGCATCATTGTTAGGATTGCTCCCCGGGGCCATAATCGGTAATTCTCTGAGGGAAAAGGGAAAGGCCCGTAACAAACTCCTTTTATCAGAGATGCTCATTTTGTCTCTGTTATTACTCTTTCTTATATGGGTTGCGTTTTTTAAAAGTGAGCCACATCCCATATACTTTTTGGCATATTGCTTTTTCTTTTCTCTGCTCTGTGGTTTTCAGTTCCCTGTAGCAACAGCCATGATCGGCGAAAAGAGCAGTCCTGCTGCTGGTTGCTTTGCCGCTGATCTGTGCGGTGCCTCTGTGGGCACCCTTGCCACGGGAACGATCCTGATTCCCCTGTGGGGCATCCGGGCCGCAGTTATTTTTTTGAT
>JAIVXD010000343.1:0-3245 GCA_048636195.1 Anaerolineales bacterium | reverse complement strand
AAAGCCTCTCTAAAGCCTCTCTGCCCATTGGGTAGGGAGGCTTTTTTTGTGGGATTCTGTTTTTGACAGTAATGATTCTCTTCCTTAAGAGTAAAAATTAGAATTACTGGGACGCCTTTCGTTGTTCTTGTTGAACCTTGTTTTTTGTGTTAATATTTAATAAAAATAAATGAAATATGCTATAAGTTGAGTGATGGGGGATAACAAATGAAAATTGTAATAGTGGGTGCAGGGGCCATTGGAAGGTTTTTCGGGGGTATGTTGGGCAGGGGAGACCATGAAGTGGTCTTTGTGGAAAAGGACCCTGAAGTAGTAAAGGTCGTCAACGAAATTGGAATACAGTTTATGGAGCTTGGGGACGCAAAAAGCGATGCCTATCCGACTGTCCAGGCCGGGGCTACTACCGAGGGTGGCTCCATAGACTCCTGTGACCTGAGCATCCTGGCAGTCAAGGGATACACTACCGCGGCCGCTACAAGAAGCATAAGCCATTTAGTGAACAGCCGTGCTCCCATCCTCACCATTCAGACGGGCCTGGGAAATATCGAGACCATGGCCGAGATAGTGGATAAAGAGAATATTCTTGGAGGTGTGACATTCCATGGGGCAACTTCCCTGCACGGATCAAAGGTCAGGCATGCGGGATTGGGCAAGACCCTGATCGGTGAACTGCATGGGGGTAAGACGGAGCGCGTGGAACTGGTGAAGGAGGCCTTTGAAGAATCCGGTATCCAAACTACGATATCTGCCAATATAGTAGGGCAGATCTGGGCAAAGGGGTTGGTTTATTCGGCCATAAACCCGCTGACTGCTATGCTCAGGCTCAAGAACGGTCAACTGGTTGAGAAGATGGAATCCATAGCCCTGGCCAAGCGGCTTATCGATGAAGGAAAGCTGGTGGCCCAGGCCTATGCTGTTCAGTTGCCCCAGGACGATCTTTACGACTGGCTTCTGGAGGTTTGCCGCAATACGGCTGAGAATCTCTCGCCCATGCTGCAGGATATCTTGAACAGCAGGACCACCGAGATAGAGGCCTTAAATGGGGCCATCTATTCAATGGGGAAGCATAAGGGGATTGCAGCCCCCATTCACCAGACCATGACAGACATGATCCGGTTGCTTGAAAAATGGGGAACGGGTCGTGAGTTTGGAATTTGATGAAGATTCAATATACAAAACACCCGCAAAAAGGAGGGTAAAAGATGGATGAAAAGCTGGACAGAAGGTATTATCTTAAACACTTCAAAGCTATTAGTCACGCTATTTCAACATATGAAGACCTCAATACGCTGATTAATCATCTTGCTGAAGGTACGAGTCGAGCATTTAAGGCCAAGGGGTGCAGTATCATGCTCCTGGATGAGAGGGAAAATCAACTATTTCATGTGGGAAGCTATGGGATCAGCGAGGAATATATTAGCAAAGGGCCAGTAATGGTGAAAGACGAGTACTGTGCCGTATGCACGGGGGAGCCTATTTTTATTGAGGACATGCAGAATAACCCCCTGGTTCAATATCCCAAGGCCGCAGCCAAGGAAGGAATAGTTTCTATGTTATCTATTCCCATCAAATGTCGAGGAGCAATAATCGGCATATTAAGAACCTACCATGGCGAACCCCGGGTATACCATGAAGACGATATTGATTCTTTGTGTGTACTGTGTGGGCTTCTGGGATTGGTTATCGAGAACAACGGACTGAGGAATTTCCTTGAACAGGTGAAGGTGGCCCTGGGAAGTCTCCCGCTCCGAATGCTGGAGGGATTATAGCGTGTGGAAGGGCGTCTCTTCACAGATACTACGGAAATTTTCTCCATAGATTATGGGGATATCATCCAAATCGGCGAAAAACGATATACAGTGACAGGCCACGAGCGTGAACGTCGATTTGGCATGGAGGATCCCAAGTTCTGGGTAAAGAGGGCTATTGATTCCGACACAGGGGAGAAGAAGATTCTGAAGCTCTCTTTTCTTGAGTCGTTTGAAACCCGTTTTGGCAACGTCAGTGTGAGATGCTTTAGAAATCCTAAAAAAGAAGCAGATATTTTGGAACTCGTCAGGGATCATCCTTATTTCATGAGTGGAACATCCCTTAGAGATGAAAAAGACAATATTATCCGTATATTAGATATAGTGCCAGGACCAAATTTTTTACTTTATATTGATTCGCTCAGCATGGCCTATGAGACCTATTTTACGAAAGTACTGCCGGATATCTTAAAAAAATTAATAAAGGCATTTGAAGCAATCCGCTTTCTTCATATTCATGGATTCAAGCACGGAGACATCAGAAATGATCATATAATAATAGATCGTGATACAGGAAACTATGTTTGGATAGACTTCGATTATGATTATGAAACAAGTGAAAATCCATTCGGGCTGGATGTCTTTGGGTTAGGAAACATTTTGATTAATGCAATTGGAAAGGGGTTTCACAATATTCAAATGATACTGAATGATACGATGACTTACGGAGACTTGAAAGATCGTCTTGAGCCAGGAGATTTCTCCATAATACATAAGAGGAGATTCATTAATCTACGCAAACTCTACCCGGACATCCCCAAACCTCTGAATGATATTCTAATGCACTTCTCAAGAGGTGCGGGTATATACTACGAATTTGCGGAAGAAATTATTGAGGATCTAAACAGGTGTCTATACTCCATTTTTGAATAACAGGAGGAAAACTTTGAAAAATTCGATACTTGTGTCAATGAACGATTCTGTAGCCTCCAGGGCAGCGTTGGATTTTTTTACCCGTCTGGCATTCTGTCCTGACGATTGCAATATTACGTTGCTTCATCTGTTCAGAAAAACATCGGCCAGCGAGGAACTCATGGGTAAGAAGTTCACTGAGGAACAGCCAACAAGATTTATGGCCGTTTTACAAAAAGCCAAGGACAAACTAATCGAATTCGGATTCAATCCCGACAACATCGAAGTAGAGATGGTGACTCAGCCTTACGCAACCATAACAGACGGAATTATTGACCAGTTCAAGAAAAAGCATTTCGACATGGTGGTGATCGGCCGTAAGAGGATGTCCAAGGCCGAGGAGTTTGTGATGGGTGATGTAAGCGTTAAGCTTGTCAGAGCCCTTGAAGGGGCGGCTGTTTTAGTTGTCACATCCGATTAGGTCCGGGTTTGATTTAAATAGACAGTATTGATATAGCCGCAAAAAGGCACAAAATACACAAAAAGAATATTTTATTTATTGGAATATCAAATAATTATGGGCGC
>JAIVXD010000342.1:0-3249 GCA_048636195.1 Anaerolineales bacterium | reverse complement strand
GAACCGCTATACCCATCGACAGAGGGTAAATCCAGTACAATGACCCTGCTATCCTGGTACTTATACCTTGTTGATGCAATTGTTCCCCTTCTAAAAAGTGGCCAGTGATAGATTTTTTCGAAAACAAGTGGAAAGCCGGTGATCAGAACCGGATCTCCTATTTCAAATTCATCTCCGATCTCGAGAAATGGATATGATTTGACCCTGCTGTCAGGTATAATTTGCAGAAGGGCTATGTCTCTTCCTTTTGCGCCTTGCTTGAACCTTTTAGTTATTGAAAGGCGGAACCAAAGTGGTTCCGGGTAGGTGGGCCAACTGCAAAATAGGTTTTTATAAACCCTGTTTTTTTGTTCATTGAAAATCACATGGTCTGCTGTCACTACCAGGCCGTTTTTTGTAGCAATGAAACCAGTCCCCAATATGTTTTTTGTGTCAGGTTTGTCTGAGCAAATAGCGACCACACGCGTTTCAATATCATGTATGTGGTCAATTTGTTGTGCAAAGGCTTGAAAACCCGAATTCAATAGAAAAAAAGAAGCAATTACAAAGAGATATTTCATCTTTCGGAACCATTTAAATTTTTACTGATGGGCTTTTTGGCGATTGGAATTATGGTTTTCTAAGATTTCTATGCCGACTAAATAGTGGCCTTTGAATCTTCCTTCATCGTCTTTACTGATATGCCTGATCTCCGTTTTTAGAAATTCAGCAGGTTTTGATGAATCTCTCTTGTAATACTTCATATTGAATATTTGTCCAACCTTCAGGTGATTCAATGCATCAGAATCTTCTTTTACTAACAGACACATGCCTTTTAACGACATATCCCATATCAGGAATTGAAATACAGAAGGCTTTTTATCTATCGACAGATTAACACTGTAGTATTCATCTATGATAGATCTGGGCTCAGATCTTTTTTCAAGAAATTCATTTTTCATAAGCTATCCTTTCATTGGAAAAAAGACAGAAGGGTACGCTGGTGAAATATTGACATTTGTCCGCCTAAACGGCCTGATTACCCATCCAGGTTCCGTTTTTGGCTATGTGAAATCTTATATATCATTTTCTATCTGTTTCGCAAGTATATCTGTGTGGTCACCACGGAAAAGCCCAGTGGTTTTAGCTTATAATTGCCCTGAAATTTAAAATCCCGTTATTTAATTCCTTGACCGGCTAATCAATTTCCGTTAGAGCCGTGGCATGGGAGGCATTTAATGAAAAAAATTGCCCTTATTTCGACACCATGGCCCTTATTTAATCGTCCTTCTATCCAGTTGGGTGCGCTTAAGGCCTTTGTAAAAGAAAAACTTCCTTACATACAGGTTGATTCCCACCATGTCTACCTCAGCATAGCCGCAGCACTGGGCTATGATCTGTATGCCAAAATCTCCGAGAGCACCTGGCTTGCTGAACCCCTTTACGCAGCCCTCTTGTACCCAGATCGGATAGGAACGATAGAGAGGTTCTGGCAAAAGAGGTCTTCCAAATTGGGCTTAGCTGAAAAACCCAATTTTCGAGAGCTTTGCAGTAAAATAAAAGAACATTCGTCCAGGATCATTGACCTGCAGGGCTGGGAAAACTATTTTCTTGCAGGCTTTTCTATTTGTTTTGGCCAGCTTACAAGCACTATTTGGTTCATTAATGAGATCAGGCGGCGGGCTGCAAATATCAAGATAGTTGTGGGGGGACCGGCCTGCGCTGGAGATATGGGGAAGAGTCTTCTTAGAAGTTTCCCGGAGATCGATTTTGTGATTCAGGGTGAAGGGGAATTGCCCCTCGTTCATCTTGTCAAATCGTTTGAGGACTCCCAGGGCCATGCGCCTGAGGCCCCTATTCCCGGCCTGATTTCACGTCATTTCCATACCGGGCCTGAAACAGTGTCTCAAGTGCCAAATTTGGACGAATTGCCTATCCCCGAATATGATGATTATTTCAAACACCTGAAATCTCTTGCTCCAGAGAATACGTTTCTGCCCAAAATTCCTATGGAGATTTCGCGTGGGTGCTGGTGGCGAAAGAAGGTTGAACCTAATGGGAGCTCCGGGTGTGCCTTTTGCAATCTCAACCTCCAGTGGCATGGCTATCGTGCCAAGTCCCATAACAGGGTCATCAAGGAATTGGAGGCACTTATAAAAAAATACCAAATTTTATCCATATCATTCATGGATAATCTTCTCCCCGCCAAAGGGCTGGAACAATTATTCAAGCGAATTCAAGGGGTTGGAAAAGACCTTCGCCTCTTTTCCGAACTACGGGCCACCACATCAAGTGGAATTTTGGCGGCCATGGGTGGTGCAGGCATGTGTGAAGTCCAGGTGGGAATAGAATCCCTGAGCAGTATGCTGCTTAGAAAACTCAATAAAGGCACCACTGCCATGGACAATATGGAAATCATGAAGAACTGCGAGATCCCTGGGTGCCCAAATTTAACCGGGAACCTGATCCTGGGCTTTCCTTCGAGCGATGAGCAGGACGTGGCTGAGACCTTAGCCTGCCTGGAATTCACTTTTCCGTTCCGGCCTCTTAAAGGAATCCCTTTCTGGCTGGGCTATGGAAGTGGTGTTTTTGAAATGCCAGATGCCTATGGCATCAAAAGGCTCCGGAACCACCCCTATTATGCACATTTTTTTCCGCCAGAAGTCTTACGAGGCCTCCGGCTTATGGTTCAGGGTTACCAGGGAGGAATAAGATATCAGAACCGCATATGGAAACCTGTAAAAGAAAAACTAAAGGAATGGAGAAACACCTATATGGAACTCCACCGGGTGCCAGGGGCTGGCCCTATTCTTTCTTACCAGGACGGGCGTGATTTTATGATTATCCGTCAACGACACATTGACGACTATGATATGACGCACCGGTTGCATGGCACCTCCAGGAGGATCTACCTCTTCTGCCAGACCCAACGATCTATGCCGCAGATTCTGTCTCGTTTTCCCGGTTTTGGAGAAGAGAAGGTAGGCCCTTTTCTTAATATGATGGTTGATAAACACCTGATGTTCAATGAAGGAGAGAAGTATCTAAGCCTGGCGGTACCAAGCCATTAAACTCCGTTAGTAGTAGGCAGAAGTAAGCAGTAGGGTAGAAGTTGAGCTGTCTGTTTTTGAGATGACTTGTTCTGGTGTGGCTTGCTGGTGGGCTCTGGTGTCTGGTGCGGGTCGGAACAGGCTATCTTACTAATAATACAGAATACAATGTGCAAATCCTATGTATTTTGAGCTCTTAAAAAGCCATTTTCTGTTGTAA
>JAIVXD010000341.1:0-3293 GCA_048636195.1 Anaerolineales bacterium | reverse complement strand
GAAATCAAGTTAGTTCTTTTTTTGAATTCCAGGGAGCAAATTTGAGGAGAAGCAGCATCCCGGGGATGGCAATAAGTGTGCACGAAATAAAGAAGGTTTCCCAACCAAGGTGTTTGGCAATAAAGCCGGTGGGTGCTGAGGCCATTACTCTGGGGATGCCCATAAGGCTGGTTAGAAGGGCGTATTGCGTGGCGGTAAATTTCTTGTTTGTGATACTGGCCATGAATGCGACATAGGCAGCGGTACCCATTCCGCTGCTTAGATTTTCAAAGGCAATCACTCCGGACAGAACGGGAACGCTGTGGCCGATGCGAGCCAGAATGGCAAAGCAGGCAGTGGACGCGGCCTGGAGGAAACCGAAGATCCACAGGGAGCGATTGATTCCCAGGCGAAGCATTATCACCCCGCCAATCAGGCTGCCTGCTATGGTGGCCCAGAACCCGAAAAGTTTGACCACAGCCCCGATTTCCGTTTTTGAGAACCCGATATCAAGATAAAATGGCATGGTCATGGCGCTCGCCATGGTGTCACCAATTTTGTAAAGCAGGATGAAGGCCAGTATCCAAAGGGCCCCATTCCGGCTGAAGTACTCAACGAGCGGATCAAGGACAGCCTCTTTCATGGATTCAGGTATTTTTTCGGTAATCGCAGGCTCGTGAGCAAGAAGCGTTGTGATAACTCCGGGCAGCATACAGGCTGCCATGATCAGGTAGACCAGAGAGAATGGCATGTGGTCTGCCATAATCAGGCCCCCGCCGGAAGCCAGCAGCATTCCCACCCGATATCCGTTGATATAAAGAGAAGAGGCAAGACCCAACTGTTCATCAGGAAAATCTTCCCTTCGATAGGCATCCACCACAATATCCTGGGAGGCACTGAAGAAGGTCACTAAAAACGCGGCAAAGGCCACCATCCATGGACTGCTCGCCGGATCAGTGAAGCCCAGACCTGCAATTGAAAAAATCAAGGCCACCTGGGCTATCAGCAGCCACCCCCTTCTCCGGCCCAGAAAAGGCAGGGTGAAACGGTCCATAATAGGGGCCCAGAGGAACTTTAAAGTATAGGGGATTCCCACCAGGGCCATCATTCCAATTACAGCCAGGTCTACACCTTCTTCTTTCATCCAGGCCTGTAATAAAGAAATGGTCAAAAGAAGTGGCAATCCACAGGCAAAACCCATGAGAAGGGCCACCAGCATGCGAGCACTGCAGATTACCTTAAGTATGGGCTTCTGATTATCAGCCATTGGTTTCCTAACCCCTGGCGCCTTTGCCTTGAGTGGTGGAATGAAAATGGGACTTGTACATAGACCCTGGGTGTTTGAGACTCTTCATACCTTTTCTTAGCCATGCGATCAAATAAATTCTAATACTGTGCTGACAGATTGATTTGTTTGTTCCGTTTTGCTATGGTTCATGCACCCATGACATAGGAGTAGTTTTAATTAAATTGCAAAATGAAGTGATGCAAAAACACTGCCATTAAAGTTGCAGCCTGAATGCTGAGGTCAAAATGAAGATATTGCATAACAACAAAAGGCTTAGAGTGAGCCGGAATGATCCATGTCCGTGTGGAAGTGGTCTTAAATATAAGAAGTGCTGCCTTGGCAAGAAGGAGGCCCCGTTTCTCGGTAATCTGAAGGAAACGTATTTTAAAAAGCACGGGATTCGTTTGAAAGGGCGATCAGATATTGAAGGTATCCGAAAGGCCGGGCTGGTGGCTCTGTCAACCCTCGATCTTGTGGAGAGAAAAATAAAGCCGGGAATGACCACCGATGAGATTAACACCCTGGTACATGAATTCACCATCAGGTGCGGTGCCATCTCTGCGCCCTTGAACTATCGGGGTTTTCCAAAAAGTGTTTGTGTTTCCATCAACGAAGTGATCTGTCACGGTATACCTGGCGACAGGGTACTGAAGGACGGGGACATCGCGAACGTGGATGTGACGCCCATTTTAGACGGATATTATGCCGATACCAGCAAGACCTTTTTCGTGGGAACACCGGGCCCTGATGCTCAAAAGATTGTGAGGGTGGCCCGGGAGAGCCTGCGGGTGGGCATGGAACAGGTGAGACCCGGAAATACTGTTGGGGATATAGGCTGGGCCATTCAGAGGTACGCGGAAGGAGAAGGCTGCTCGGTTGTCAGGGAATTTGTTGGTCACGGCGTAGGATTGGGATTCCATGAGCCGCCTCAGGTTGCCCATTACGGTGAAAAAGGGCAGGGGGTTGCGCTTGTGCCGGGCATGGTTTTCACGATTGAACCAATGATTAATCTGGGGGAGAAAGAACTTCGAATACTGGATGACAACTGGACCGCTGTGACCATTGACGGATCCCTTTCAGCACAGTTCGAACAAACTCTTCTTGTAACAGAGGATGGCTTTGAAAGCCTGACGCCATACGATTTATAACCTCAATTGAGTCAACCTCAATTGAGGTGGTACTTGGTATCCGGTACTGGGTACTGGTTTAAAGGAATATTTTTCGTTTTTTATGCCCCTATCATGGAAGTGATATAGTTATTCAATGATAACAAAATCCCCAACCCGCAACCCGCAACCCGCAACTCACAACCCACAACCCGTAACCCGCAACCCGACTTCCCGTCTTATAGAAAAAGCCAAACATTTAGGGTTTCTCGCCGTAGGTTTTTCTCGACCAGAGAGGCCTATGTTCTTTGACCAGTTTTGCGAATGGATTGCTGCTGACAAACAGGGAGACATGCGCTGGATAGGAAGGCATCTGGATCTAAGAGAAAATCCCAAAATGCTGCTTGAAGGTTGTCAAACCATAGTATCTCTGGCATATCCCTATTCTTCAAAGAAGCCCTGCACACCGGATGGATTTACTACTGCAAGGTACACTGAGCCAAAAAAAACCGATTATCATGATCAATTGAGGGAGTTAGGCCGAAGGCTGTCGCGAATTATAGTCGAGGAGTATCCGGAAAGCAGGATAAGGATCTGTGTTGATTCGGCCCCCATTCTTGAGAGAAGTTTTGCCTATGCATCGGGCATGGGGTTCATCGGAAAGAACAATATGTTCATTATCCCAGGGCACGGATCCTATGTCTTCCTTATGGAGATCCTGACAACTGCTTCTTTGCCCCTCTCGAAAAATAAACCCGTTAAGAGCCAATGCGGTACCTGTACCCAATGTATAGATGCCTGTCCCACTGGAGCCCTAGAGTCTCCCTTCTCCCTGAATGCCTCCAAATGTTTATCTTACTTGACCATTGAGTGCCGCGGTGCGGTTGACAGTAAAGCAGGCAGATACATGGATAACTGCT
>JAIVXD010000340.1:0-3310 GCA_048636195.1 Anaerolineales bacterium | reverse complement strand
TTTGTCGGGATATGGAAACGGTCGGTTTTCCCGTACAAAACGTTTACAAAATGACGTATGGTGATGAGAATGCAACCTTTGAACCTCTGAACCCATGAACGGTTACCTTCTCTGATAGAGATATAAAAATGAAAAATATTCCTCTAAACCAGTACCCAGTACCGGATACCAAGTACCACCTCAATTGAGGTAATACTTTGTAGGTTGTGTTCTTATAGCATAAATTGCCAGCGATTCTAATTATTGCTTCCACCTGGCCCGGATTTTGCAGTCAGTAAATATGTTCTATAGATTCAACTTTTGAAGTCATACAACTATAATATTTTGCTCCGGGCAAGTCGCGCTCTCTAAGGCGCAGGCTTTTCGAACCTGAAGCGAAGGCAGGTAGCAAGAATAGGAATACAATGTTAATAATCCCTTTGACCGGAAAAATAAGCAAGCGAAATCCTCCCATAATTACAATTGCAATTATTCTGATAAATTGCTTTGTGTTTTTTGTTTTACAGGCAGGGGACACAGAGCAATATGAGCACGCCATTGAATTTTATTTCGACTCCGGGCTCGCGAAGATAGAGATACCCAGATATTTAGACTATCTCGATACTGTGGCGACAGGTGAGCAGACTCCCGGCTTGAAGAAGCCAAAAGACTTTAATAGAGATTCCATTGGGCCCATTTACTTCAAAATGCAAAGCGATGATGTCTTTATCAAAAAGTTACAGAATCATGAGATTATCACCCCCAATGAGCAAATATACAATGAGTGGAAAAGACTGAGAACAAATTATCAAGACCTGTTATCCGGCGTTGTAAGTGTCCGATATGGCTTCAGGCCTGCACATAAGAACTTCGTGACCTCTATTACGTATATGTTTCTCCATGGGAGCTTTATGCATCTCCTGGGAAACATGGTGTTCTTATGGCTTGTGGGATGTGTGCTCGAACTGGGATGCGGAAGAGTGTTTTATGTGTCACTGTATCTTTTTAGTGGAATTTGTTCGGTTGCGCTGTTCACTCTGGCCTATATGAATAGCGCTGTTCCTCTTATTGGCGCATCCGGGGCCATCTCAGGTCTCATGGGCGCATTCACAGTGATGTATGGAAGGACAAAGATAAAAGTCTTTTACTCGTTAGGCTTCTATTTCAACTACGCAAAAGTTTATGCAATCATTCTTCTCCCCATCTGGATTGGAAATGAAGTTTTCCAGTTGTTTTTTGGAGGATACACTCAAATTGCTTATGTCGCCCATTTAGGAGGGCTCATAAGTGGCGCTGCCCTGGGTTTTCTAAACCTTAAGTTTTTCCGGCGGGTGGATGAAAAAATATTTGAAGAGGATCCAAAAGCAATGATTCCCGCTCTCCTTGAAGAGGCGCTTGAAAGGATAGCAAAACTCGATATGGATGAGGCCCGGCCGCTTCTGGAGCAGGTTCTTGAATTAGACCCCAATAACCCTGATGCCCTGAAACACCTTTTTAATATTGATAGGCTCAATCCACAAAGCGAACGGTTTCATGAATCGGCATCAATACTGTTAAAGCATCTGAGTAGTGTCAATAATGCTCATGAGGAATTATATGAAACCTACCAGGAGTATTTCCGCGTTTCACAACGCCCCAGGCTCAATCGAGATCTCTCGTTCAGAATCGCTTCCGTTTTCTGTGAAAATGGATATCTTAAAGAAGCTGAGGGGATCTTTGCGGCGTTCTTAAATAAGTTCCCGGGCTTTCAGAAGAACCCTACCGGAATATTAAATCTGGCACGGGCCTACCTGAAGAAAGGAGCATCCGGGAAGGGAGCAAAATGCCTCCGTATCATCTGTAAAAAATACCCTGAATCCGCAGAGTCACAAATTGCTCACAGGTTATTGAAGGGGCATGCTTCATAATTCCCAAACCTGTCAGGAAGATATACTCATTTGTTTGATATAGTTTTGCACGTAAGGGACAATCTCGTGGTTCGGGTATGTTTTAATCAGGCCTTTGAGTATCCCAATTGCCTTGCGCGGGTTCTTCAGTTTTTCGTTGATCACATTCGCCGCAAGAAAATAGGCCTTGGGAATCAAAGGGTTTTTGGGATTCGCCTTGATAAATCTGTTATAAGCTACAATGGCTCCTTTTGGATTTCCTGCTTCATTCAGGCAGCTCGCCACTTTAAAGGTCGTAGGAGAAGAGATTGTGAGTTCCGGCTTCTTTGATATACACTCTAAATACACTTCGCATAATTTATCTCTTTGATCTTCTTTTGCAAGAAGCTCCAAATATACTTCACCATGCTTCAACATTTCCGGGGTTAGTTGCTTGATTTTGAGAAGATTGAAGTAGCGTTCAGCCAGATTCAGATCAGAAATAACTCCCCCGGTCTCATCTTTTATCAAAGATATTGCATCATCGAGTTTCCCTTCTTTGACAAGGATATCGATTTTATTCAGCAGTTCATTTTCTACATTTTGTTCAAGCGTCGTTTTGTCTAAGGATGCTTCCTCCTCATCCAGGTCTACTTCATATCCTATCTCTTCGTGATATTGGAAAATGACATACCCCATCAAATGATAAGAAATTATAGTGTAAAAGCTCTGAGCCATAGTAAAAAGGAATCCGTGCAAAATATCAGGCAGGAAAACTATTATGTATCGCCCGAGGACTGCAGGTGCGGCCCCCAATAAGGCCAGAAAGATGCACATGAGAAGGTATCCCCATCCAATCCTCCACGCCATCCTGGCAAAGATCATGGGATTAATAGCATGCAAAAGGCTGTTGGTCGCCACAAGGACGATAACCATTGCAGGGATAGAGAGAACTGCCACGCTAAGGAATAACAACCCCACAAAAATTCCCGCGATCTGCGCCACCTTAAAAAAGGCGAACCCTATTATTACGTAGATGCCTATTTGCTTGAAAACCACCCCAAAGTCGTCGGAGATTGTCTGTAAATTTACCTTTGGTGGAACCAGTTTGCCGTTTGCTGTGCTCTTTAGAGCAGCGAAGGAATACTTCAATATCACTGCCCAGATAGCAAAACGTATCAACATCATAATTAAACCTGGACCTGAAAACAAAACTGAGGCGACTGCTAAGGCAGCCACTAACAAGAGGGGTCTGGGATGAAAAGGATAAACAAAAAACCTGGGCAGTCTGTTCCAGAAGGTTTCAACGGTATTTTCGAAGGCGAGTCTGTCGGCCCGGACGTTACATTTAGGACAAAAGTGCCATCTGTTTTTTTTCCCATACTGTTCTACAACACGTGTATCAATACAATCCGCACAAAAACTGTCGTTACACTCGGGGCAATTCCACTCTGCTGGTCTGGTGG
>JAIVXD010000339.1:0-3316 GCA_048636195.1 Anaerolineales bacterium | reverse complement strand
CCACCTCTGAAGGGTCGTCATTGCCAAGTAACTCCTCGCTCCGGTCCGAGGTCCAGATGGCGACTGCTACCACCATGGCGATGATAAAACCTCTGGGGACGGTTCCAAGACAGGCCAGGCCAAATACGAGGGGAACAGCGGCTATAGTCCCAAAGGTTCCCTGGGCTACCGGAAGAAGGCCTGTGCCAAAACAGGTGGATAAAATTAAGGAGATCTTTCCTGAAAAATTAGATTTCCTGAAAATGCTCCATATTGTAAATTTATCAGATTGAGATTTTGACATCAAGCAGGTATTGGTGTGTCAGATCTATTCTCATTTTCCTTTGTTTAACCCTATCACCCAGTAAAAGATCTCCCTCAGGGGGCGATTGGTTTTCAATGCGACCTCACGACAGGCCTCATATTCCGGTAGAAAAAAGGGTGATCCGTCTCTTTCAAGGACCTTCTTGACCTTGATCTTACCCCAGGGGCTCTCAACTTCTGCCACAGAGCGTTGCAGTACCATGCGCTGGGTGTATCGGAATCGAATGCCCAGGGTGCTGCTCTCCCTGAAAAGGATCTCCATCAACGTATCCTTTTGGTCAGGACGGCCCATGACCTGGATCTGGATCCCAGGTCGATTCTTTTTCATCTGAACAGGACAGAAAACCACATCTAAAGCCCCGGCATCAAACAGCCGCTCCATAAGAAATCCCAACCACTCAGGGCTTGTGTCGTCTATATTTGCCTCAAGTATAACAACGGTATCTACCTGGCCCTCAGTCTGCATATGCCCTATGAGAATCCGAGCCAGGTTGGGCCTATCTGACAAATCTCTTGTTCCCACCCCATATCCGATCTTCTCTACCACCATAGGAGGCATGGGGCCAAAAGAAGTGGCAAGCCCTTTCACCAGGGCAGCGCCGGTTGGGGTCACCATTTCATGATGGGTCCCCGAATCATAGACCGGAACGCCCTCAAGGAGGGCAGTGGTGGCTGGCGCCGGAATCGGTATCCTGCCATGGGCAGTCTCTACAAAGCCAGAACCAAGAGGGAGGGAAGACACAAAAAGCGAAGTGACCCCCAAACGTTCAAGACCGTACACCGTTCCGACTATATCAATAATCGAATCTACAGCACCAACCTCGTGGAAATGAACCTCATCTGACGGCTTGTTATGGATTTTTCCTTCCACACTGGCAAGCTCTTCAAATATTCTGATACTTTTGTCCTTAACCCCACTGCTCAAGCTTCCCTTCCGGATGATATTCCTGATGACTTCCAGATTCCTCGGAACCTGTTCCTGCCCTTCAGTTTTGACCACAAACCGCGTCCCGAAGATCTGGCTTCGCGCCTCCCGCTTCATTTCCAGATGGAAACTATCGAACGGGAGGGCCTGAATTTTTTGATCCAAGTCTTCAAAGGAAAGGCCCGCATCCAGCAGGGCACCTATAAACATATCCCCGCTAATACCAGAGAAACAGTCGAGGTAGGCTATTTTCATGTAACGGCTCCATGTAAAAGACAGAAACCACAAAAAACCTTGCCGAACAGGCAAGGCATTCTATCAAAACATTTTGATTTTTTTAACAAAACATCCTTTTAATGTCAATAAAGGAAAAGCCCGGCCAGCAATTCTCATTATGGCTTCGATCTGGCAGGACCTAAAGGTTATAATTAGAATTGCCGATATCCTTATCATTGACTTTTTTACAAAAACGATTATAGACACAATAAACAGTTTTTTCGAGGTTTTCAATGAGCCTGTTGTGTGGACTTAAGCGAATATTTTTTCTTGTGTGCCTGACAAACTTTGCGCTCTTTGCCCCATCAAGCATTGTTAGCAGTGAAGATGTGGATAGGAAACCATCTATCCGTGTAATCTATGGAGGAAGTCTGTTCGGTACACTCAAACCGTGCGGCTGACATGAGTTACAGGCGGGGGGGCTTTCTCGCCAGAAAACAGTGACAGATCGTTTAATTGCCGAAGCGGGTCGGGAAAATACCATCGTTATCAATACGGGAGATAACTTTTTCCAAACCGGCGAACCGGAACTGGAAGATAAGAAAGCCGAAGCGATATTTAAAGCCTTGGACAGGATAGGGATCGATTTTGTCGGCCTGGGCGAACAGGAGTTCATTTTCGGAGTTCCGTTGATAGGCAGTCTGACAAAGAACTCGCAGGTGCATTTGGGGTGTGCTAACGTAAAAGATATCCGCCGCGTGTCACCATATCTTGTTCCCTATTTACGGTTGAGCAAGGGGATGAAACAGGTGTTGATTACTGCTGTGATAGACCCACAGGTATTGAAATCGACCGATGAGAAAATAACCTTCACCGATCCGGTTACTGCCCTAAAAAGAATACAGAAAACCATCAGCCATGATCTTTTCATCGTTGTTTGCCATGCGGATGCTGTCAGCGCAGAAAAATGGCTAACCCAGGTAAGCGGCATTGACCTGGTGATTCTGGGACACCAACCTGGCGTTAGTGAGAAAAAACTGGAAATAAACGGGGCAATTGTAGCGTTTAACAATGACCGGGGCCAGTTCGTCTCCCATGCCGATCTTGTGCCAAAGGATGGACGCTATGCTGTTTCCGGACCACATAACACAAGGCTACAGGCAAGAACAATAGCAGAAGACAGGTCTGTTGCTAAGCTGATCGAGGAATATGAGGTCTGGAGCAGGGAATTTCATTTCGCAAAGAGCAAAAATCAACATCTGGCCAAGGCACCGCCTGATATTGAAAACATCTATGTTGGTAAAGACCGCTGCATGGAATGTCATGAAGAAACAGTCGTTTCCTGGGCAAAAACCGCGCATGCAACGGCTCTGGATTCGTTGATAAGAAAGGGGAAAGAATATGACCCCCAATGCCTTCCATGCCATGTAACCGGCATGAATGACCCATCGCATGGCGGCGGGTTCATATCCCTTAATCTAACACCCCACATGGTGAATGTTCAGTGTGAGCAGTGCCATGGTCCTCACGGGCTGCATGCCCAAGATCCGGAAAATGCATCTGCCCGGTTGTCTGGAAAGCAAACTTGCCTGAGTTGTCATACCAAGGACACAGACCCCGGCTTTTCCTACCAGAAAAAACAAAAAACAGGCATACACTGACATTACACAAATGGCTCGGCCCGCTGAAAATCGGGCAAAAAAGGAGAACGCGCGGCCTGGAGCCTTGGCCCTTTTTCCGGGAACTGAACAAAAAGATTTTCAAAGCCAAGTTCCATGGCATGGGAGTAAACTTTATCAAACTCTTCGTGGGAAAGAAGCCGGTTCAAAGCCTCATCTTTTTGCTGTGCTATTGGTTGGTACTGTGACATAA
>JAIVXD010000338.1:0-3316 GCA_048636195.1 Anaerolineales bacterium | reverse complement strand
TCCAGGTCTGACAAGAGTCCGATATTTGCGCCGAGCTTGATTTCATAACCATCTTTTGTCTTGGCTGCCAAGTCTCTCAGGACATCGAGTCGTTGAAAGTTATTTGCCTTTTCTGCCTTTAACCTGGCGTATTCGTCAATAATCACCTGCGGGGGTTTACTGAAGACAAGACCTGATGTCCCGTCAACGATTAAAAAATCGTTTTCTTTTACAGTATCCAGCATGTCCCTTACACCGATCACCATCGGTATCTCAAACGACTTGGCCAGGATCACCGTATGAGATGTCTTCCCGCCCCTGGAAAGGACAATTCCTTTTAAGTTGTCCTGTCTAAGGCCGATAAGGTCTATGGGCGAAATATCAGAAGCAATAACAACTGTTTCTCTTTCAAATTGCCTGTTTTCCTGTCCTTCATATCCAAGGAGTTTTCTCAACACTCGCTTGCCTATATCTTCTATGTCAGAGCCCCTCTCCCTTAAATAAGAATCCTCCATGCTGGAGAAAAACTCTACATATTTCAAGACAGCCTTTTTCAATGCATATTCGGCACAAGAGCCTTCCTTAATATGCGCTATTATTTTCTTCTTAAATGACCTGTCCTGGAGGGCCATGACCTGGGCATCCATGATCGCTTCATCTTGCCCTGACAAATCTTTTACGTGTTTTGTAAGAGCTATGATTTCTTCCTGAGAGCGTGTAAACGCAGCTTCAAGCCTGCTGATTTCAGATACTGCATCTTCTACCTCCTCATATTCTATCTGGTCAAAGCCGATACTTTCTCCCAGATAGTGCGCATGACCTTCGGCAAAACCAGGCGATACAGGCATGCCCCTGATCAGACCCTTCTTTGCCTTCTTTCGCTTCTTTCCCTTTTTTGCTGCTTTTTCAGCGTGTATTTCCACTTCTTCTAACAGCTTTTCCTCTAAGTCTCGCCTATCATGCCGCTCCTTTTTCAGGTCATCAAGAAGACCGGTATACGCTACTGTTGCAGAAATTTGGCTGGCTATGGCTGCAAACAGATTGATATCGGACTTGGATATAGCGTCTTCTTGCACAGTCTGGACAACGAGTACGCCGAGGACGTTCTGATGGTATACCAAAGGCACGCCTAAAAAGGTCTTATAGATGTCTTCTCCACTTTCCTTGAAAAACTTGTATCTTGGATGTGCAGCCGGATCTGCAACAAAAACCGGCTGCATTTTTTCTAAAACAAGGCCGGTGAGCCCCTCATGGACGCTCATGCGAATCTTACCTATTGATTCTTTACGTAACCCAACGGTTGCCTGTAATGCAAGAGAGCGCTTATCTGTATCCAGAAGATATACGGAACATACATCTGTGTTAAATTTGTCGGCAACAAGTTCGACAATCTTTTCCAGCGTCCTGTGCGGTCGGGAGGATTCTGTTATTATCTTTCCGATATCTTCCAGTATGGATACCCTGTCTTTTTTCATTTTTGTTTTACTCCTTGCATTCTTATCAATCGGCGGAATGCATCCCACAATCGGTCAAATCAATTTATGATTAGCGGGATTTGTTTACAACCGCCGGGTTTTGATCCAGGACAGCCACGGCACCGGCAAATCCACGCACATTGTCAATAAATATTCACAGATGTCCACAGGTTCCGGGTCCAGCGGCCATTTTTCTCACTTCAGTTCCTGAAACAATCTATTTGGAGGAAGGATGCGAGCGAAAGATAACCGATAGGGTTGCTTAACGGGGGAAACAACAAAGCAGGGAACTTCTGGATGATTGTCGTGAAAAGATCGTAAACCAGATAAATCGCTTGATGAGGGTTGGCGCTTAAATTTACATTCGATAGCGTATAAAAGTCTTGTGCCACGGCTGATGAGAAGATCAACTTCGGCTCCATGACTTGTCCGCCAGAAAAACAGTTTCCAGTCTTTTTGATCGTATTCATTGAGACGAACAATTTCCTGGAGTATCCATTGTTCAAAAAGGCGCCCCTGTTCCAAAGGAGTGGGTGGGTCTTGAAGACTGCCTAAAAGAGCCCGTGTTACGCCATTGTCGAAAAAATAGAATTTCGGTTGGTGGCTCATGCGTTTTCTTGCACTTTTCAAATACGGATAGAGAAAAAAACCGACAAGCGTATCTTCCAGAATGGAATAATATTCCTTCACGGTCGATAACGCCACCTGGCAATCACGGGAAACAGCGGAAAAATTGACTTGTTCAGAATATTGGGCCACGGCAACATCCAAAAAATTTTGAAAACCTTGTAAATTGCGTACCAAGGCTTCTGCCTTGATTTCTTCTCTGAGATAGGTGATGACATAGGCTCTCAGGAAATCCCGGGCTTCCTTTGTTTTATTCTGCTTGAGGGTGCTGTAGATTTTTGGGAGAGAACCGTATGAGAGAACCCATTGAAGGTTAAAGTCACTGGACAATTCGTCAAGGGTTAACGGGTGCATTGTACGATATAAAGCCCTTCCTCCGAGGAGATTGGAGGCCCCGTGCCGTAGTTTTCGGGCAGAAGAGCCGCACAGAATAAATTGAAGATCAGGTCTCTGCTCCATGAGAGAGTGTACGATATCCAGAAGTTTCGGGACGCGCTGGATCTCATCGATAAGTATTCTATCCCCGCCGTCAGGCTCAAGATCGTCTATTTGCTGTTTCAGAAGATTTGGGGTTTTGTTGTAGGACAACTGAAGTTCCGGGTCGAGAAGGTCAATAATCAAATGAGGTTTTTCATTGTGAAGCAGGGTGCTTTTACCCACTTGCCTCGGCCCAAAAAGGAAAAAGCTGGTTTCCGGCAATCGGTTTTGCAGGGTTCTTTTAAACATAACTATTAATATACCGTGTAGATTAACAACTTGTCAACAAAAATACGGTTAGTGGTTTATTCATTGCATTTATCTTTACTTTCTGATGTTTTTGATGAATTTCAGAGGCGGAAAGATCGACGATATTTATCACTCGAAATATGCAGGGAGTACGAATTCCCGTCATATTCAGCGGGTATTCAGGGCGATACCTCTTCAACTGTCAAATACACAGGACAAAAAATCAAAGAAATTCAAATTCAAGGACGTCATTTCCAAAGGATACAGAAGCTATGAGCACCTTGCAGATCCCGTAGAGTGGTTGACCAAGGCGGGACTTGCCTTAAAAGTGAATACGAATTTACATCCGTCGATACCTGTTATGGCCGGTGCAAAGGAAAACAGCTTTAAACTCTTTTTGTTTGATATCGGTTTGCTCGGAGCCATGATAAACCTGAAACCTGAAAGCATTCTGCGCTATGATTATGGATCCTATAAGGGCTATTTTGCTGAAAACTTTGTGCTTCAGG
>JAIVXD010000337.1:0-3321 GCA_048636195.1 Anaerolineales bacterium | reverse complement strand
TTGAAAATGGTCAATCCCGCCTTTAGCGGGACTGACCCAATCTATACCGTTTTGAACTCAAATTTTATGCAACGTTAGGGTTAAAAGGCATTCTTTTCTGGCTATGAATATTATATCGGCTAACATATATAATATCTTTAGTTTTAATATAGAAGCTGGGGCGAAATTTAGGAGAGTTGTAAGACATTATCTAGAATAAGCAAGGTTTAGATTTCCAACAAAGAAGGCAAGATAAGGCATATCAGATTTATAATGAGATTTCGGATAGTTGAAACAACAGCAGCAGTTATTTCTAAAGGCTTTTTGATAAAAATTGTTACGATATGTGCAAAAGATGTCATTTCATTCGTATGTGATATCTGCCAGGAATTCTTATGCATTCCAGATTTTAAAAGGAGTTATCCCAGCATTTTAATTAATGTCAGATCTTGGGCACTCTCTTAATTTGGACTTTTACAGAGCCTCGAAGAAAAGGCGCCTTTCATGGAACCAAAAAAGACTTTGATTGAATGCTTTATAATGATAAAATAATAAGTTAAAAGTTTGAAGCACAGGAAATGGCTTGAGAAATGGTAAAAAATTCTGAAAATATGTTTTCTCCTGAAAGTGTGTGCAAGGTTCTCTTTAAAAGGGGGCTCATAACGGCAGCGCATGGACGGGAAATCCTGAGAAAGGAAAAGAACATTCGAAGAAAACTGGTAAGGGCGCGAGCCATGGCTGAGGCTTCCTTGCCGGCAAGGAGCAGAATTTCGAGCAGTATCACTATCATAGATGTGATTGCATCCCTGGATCTGGAGAGGGCGGACAATCCCGGCAAGGCACTTGATGAGGAGATCATCTACCAGGTACTTGCCGAGGAATGGAAAATTCCATTTAAAAAAATAGACCCTTTGCAGTTGGATTTAGACCTGGTGACCGATACTATTCCACGGTCGTTCGCCATGAAACACCTGGTCCTTCCTGTCGCTATTGAAGATGGATGCATGACCGTTGCAACACCAAATCCCTTCAATGTGGAAGTAATGGAAGATATTGCGCGCGTCAGCCACATGAAGGTAAGGCCGGTTGTCAGCACAAAGACGGATATCCTCAGGTTGATGAATGAATTCTTTGGCTTCAAACGTTCCATCTCAGCAGCAGAGCATCAGTTTGCCGGCCCTTCTGTTGACCTGGGAAATCTGGAACAGTATGTTCGGCTGAAGTCTGCAGACGAACTTCCGTCAGATGATCAGCACATAGTAAACGCTGTAAACCATCTATTTACTTATGCATTTGAGCAAAGGGCAAGTGATGTCCATATCGAGCCCAAGCGGGACGTTAGCCTTGTGAGAATGCGGATCGACGGAGTCTTGCATACTGTTTACAGCCTTCCCAAGAACGTGCATGCTGCTATCCTGAGTCGCATCAAAACCCTTTCACGGTTGGACATGGCCGAGAAAAGAAGGCCTCAGGATGGACGGATTAAAACAGACACAGGAGGGTCGGAGGCCGAGATAAGGGTGTCTACGATTCCCGTGGCCTTTGGAGAAAAAGTGGTCATGAGGATTATGGACCCTGATATCCTTTTTCAGGATCATGAGAAGCTGGGATTTACACCCGGAGACTTGATGCGCTACCACCAGTTTATTAACATGCCTAACGGGATTGTGCTCGTGTGCGGCCCGACTGGAAGCGGGAAATCAACAACCCTTTATTCGACACTCCGGTATCTGTCAACGCCTGAGATCAATATTACGACCGTTGAAGACCCTATCGAAATGGTGCACGAAGACTTCAACCAGATCGCGGTTCAGCCTGTGCTGGGTATAACCTTTGGATCGATTTTAAGAAATATACTCAGGCAGGACCCGGATATTATTATGGTTGGCGAGATGCGGGATCTTGAGACAGCCGAAAATGCCATACAGGCGGCATTGACCGGGCATCTGGTTCTAACCACTTTACATACCAACGATGCCCCTTCGGCCATTACCCGGCTGCTGGACCTGGGGATCCCTCCGTTTCTGATCCAATCAACGGTGATTGGTGTGCTTAGCCAGCGGTTGGTCCGGAAGATATGTGTCCATTGCAAGGAGTCCTTTGAGGTAGAAAGCAGTGAACTGAGCGCCCGGGGTCTGGACTTTGCAAAAGACGGTCCAATCAAAGTCTATCGTGGCGAGGGCTGTAACAAGTGCCGGGGGACCGGATATTTGGGGAGGATCGGAATTTATGAGGTGCTCCCCTTTACAGAGCCCATTAAGAAGATCACAACCGCCGAAACGAATTTACAAACCCTTCGCGAGCAGGCCCTGAAAGAGGGAATGGTTACACTCAGGGAAAATGCCATAAAAAAGCTCCTTGAGGGGGAAACGACTTACCAGGAGGTCCTAAGGGTTACATGGGAGCACCTGTAACCCGCAACCCGTACTCATCATGCTTGTTCACCTGAGCATCTCCAATTTTGCGATTATCAAACAACTTGAGTTCTCCCTGAAGTCCGGGCTCAATATCCTGTCGGGAGAGACCGGTGCAGGAAAGACCATTATCATCAATGCCATGAATTTGATCCTCGGTGGCCGGGCATTTGCAGATCTTATCCGCAGCGGATGCAAAGAGGCCAGTGTAGAGGCCCTTTTCGAGTTTCCGGAGAACCGGTCGTTGACTGAAATGTTATCCGAGCTTGGGTTTTCCTTTAATGGGGAGCTTTTGATCAAGAGGAGCATTTTTCGGGAGGGCAGGAATAAAATCCTGATTAACGGTTCCATGGCAACCTTGCAAATGTTATCCCGTGTGGGGGCCATATTGATCAGCATATCCGGGCAGCATGAGCACCAACTTCTCCTTAAGCAGGATAATCATCTCTATTTGTTAGATGATTTTGGCGGTCTTTCGGATGAGAGGCTTGATCTGAACGAATTGTTCAATGGGTACAAATTATTGAAGGACGAGATTAATCACCTGAAAAAAGAGATTACCGAGACGGGGGAAAGGCAGGATTTAACACAATTCCAGATGCAGGAGATCGAAAAGGCCGAGATCAGCCCGGGGGAGGACGCCAAGGTGGCTGAAGAAAAAAGGCGTCTTCAGCATTCGAAAGAGTTATTGGAGATCGTCACAGAAGGATATCAGCGCCTTTATGAGAGGAATGATTCTGTCCTTTCTTCAATCTCTCAGTGTATCAAAAGCGTGGACAAAGGGGCCGGGATAGACCCGGGACTCGCTCCTATCAAGGAATCTCTTGCTGAGATTGAAATAAGGCTTGAAGATGCCTCCTTTGCGCTCAGAGATTATGAAAAAACTATACATATGGACCCTCACAGGCTGGAAGAGCTGGAGGAGAGG
>JAIVXD010000336.1:0-3333 GCA_048636195.1 Anaerolineales bacterium | reverse complement strand
TCAAACGTCGTGGGACTGCCATTGTGCGTTCTGATCAAAGCCTTACTCACGGTGGGTGCCCTCAGGAGTTTTCCGCTGCCTGAAAATCTCTGATAGAATCACACCGCCTGCCACTCCAACGTTAAGCGACTCAACATGTCCTGATGCGGGAATACCGACCAACTGGTCACAGCAATCTCGGACAGTCCTGGTCAGGCCTCGCTGTTCATTTCCAAAGACCAAAACCAGGTCCCTTTTCCAGTCAAACTGATAAATGGATTCACGACTCTCGCCCGATGCACCAATGATCCAAAAGCCTTTGCTTTTCAACAAATCCAGAGCACGTCCCAAATTCACAACCCGGGCAATGGGTAGATGCACATAAGCCCCTGAAGACCGTTTCAGCACCTGGGCGCTCACAGCCGCAGATCGCTTCTTGGGAAGGATCAACCCATGCACCCCAAAAAAGGCCGCTGTCCTGATAAGAGAACCCAGGTTCCCTTCGTCCGTAATGTGATCTGCTGCTATCAATAGGCCCTGACCCTTATTTTTTAAAGAGATATCGATGAGATGATCTACATCCGAGTAGGTAAATTTTTCTGCCAGTGCCACAATACCCTGGTGCGCTATGTCGGGTAAAAGCTGAGACAGTTCAGAACCTTTTCTCAAACGAATGGGGATCTTTCGTTCCTCTGCGATTCGAATGATTTCCTCTGTTCGGGCCGGTTTTTTCCCTTCCGCGATCCAGACCTCTTTGATCCGGACAGGGCCGTGGGCCAGGGCCTCCCGAACACCATGAAAACCAGGTATCAAGTATGGAGTTTTTTCCTGAATGAGAACACCTCCAATTTCGTCGAGTTTTTTCGCTTTGCCCTATGCTCTTTGCCCTCTGCAATATTGCCCATTATTCCAATACAGAGCGAGTCAAATTTCCACCCCCAGAGGAGATAGCTTGTTTTTGTTGGCCCGAGAATCGCCGAAAGCCCTCTTGGCCAGCAAGGCTGCACCAAGGGCCCCTATGATCTGGGGTTCGCTGTGGATATGAATTGGTTTCCCCAATCTTTCTTCCATGAGTACCACCACACCACTGTTTTTAGCCACACCTCCTGTCATGGTCACCTCGCCGTTTACCCCAATGGACTTAACCATGCTCCAAACACGGCTGACAATGGCCCGGTGAAGACCACGGAGGATTTCCTCCCTGGGGTGGTTCCGGGCCACTAAGGAAACAACCTCGCTTTCTGCAAATACAGTGCAGACACTGCTTATCTGTACCTCGCCTTTCGCATGAAGAGACAGATCGCCCATTTCATCTAAGGGTACCCGAAGTTTGGCCGCCATCACTTCCAGAAAGCGCCCTGTGCCGGCAGCACACTTATCGTTCATCGTGAAATCCACTACCTTGCCACCCTCTCCAACCCGGATCACCTTGGAATCCTGGCCACCAATGTCTATGACCGTGCCAGTATCCGGAAAGAGGTAATATGCCCCCAGCGCGTGACATGAGATTTCGGTGAATTTTCTGTCTGCCAGGGGCACGGAAACCCGGCCATATCCCGTCGCCACAATTTTTGCGAGATCTCCGCGGCCTATGCCAGCCTGTGCCAACGCCTTTTCAAGTGCATCTTCGGAAGCTTCAGTACTGTTCGCCCCGGTTTCTATGATGCTGTGGCCGCACACCTCACCTCCACCGTTGAGAATGACTACATCTGTGCTGAGAGAACCTACGTCTATGCCGGCAAAATAGTCCAAGCCCTATCCCTCCATTGCCTCAAAAAAGGCCTCTAACCGGGTTCGGGTCTGCTCCTCGGAGTAGGCCCGGGAGTCGGTAATATCCGCCTCAATAATCACCGAAGGCACCTCCAGTCGTTCCATTAACAGGCGCTTCAGGTCATACTGTCCCACCGAATAAGGCTTGCAGCTTCTGGCCGAGTGGATTACCAGCCCATCCACCTGATACTCCTTTATAAGCCGCTCCATGAGTTCCAGCCGGCTGTTGAGATTGTTGTTGAGGATCACCAGGCTGTATGCCCTGGCCATGGACTCAAAGGGCCGGTTTTCATCCATATATGGGGTTGTCTCGGCCCAGGCATTGGTGTATGTGGCGGTGACAAAGTTCATGCCCTGCCCGGCGAAGAGACTTGAGTGATCCCGCATCTTGTACCAGATGGCGATATTGTCCCACATCAGCCGCTTACGTTCATGTTTGATGGCTCCTACACCACGGGACACCCGTTCCCTGAGCTCGGCAAGAAGGGTACGGTAGTATTCCAGTGCCAATGGAAGCCCCCTCAGGGAAACGATGGGGACCATATGACCAAAGGCATCGAATATGGTCATGGGCGCCGGTCTGGCTTTCATAGTAGCCAGTACTGCGCCCCATGTGATTGAGGCATCCTTGGCTACACTGACGTATTCCTGAAGCTTCCGGTAATTAAATTGTCGTCCCGACACCTGTTCCAGTACGGGTATCATTTCTTCGAACTGGCGAACCATATATGAGATATCACTATCAGTAATCTCCCTGAAATTGTAAGGCGTGTCAAATAAGATCAAAGGGACTTTCAAGTAATGGGACAGGGCCTTGTACCAGTAAGCCACTGTCTGGCAAATGTTGTTTGAGGCGAAAAGAAGATCAGGTTTGGGAAGCTTTCCTACAGGGGTCTTGCCAGAGAAGTAGTGTCCCAGATCTATCCGGGCATAGGAACACAGATCCTGATGATAGCCGTGTTCTTCGGCCACAGCACATAACTCGGGCCCCATTTTTTTTGCACCGCAAAGAGCCCCGTGGTTTTCCGGGTAAATCGTGTAAAAACCAAAAGGCCTCAGCACTTCCACTGGCGCGCCGCTCGTAACCCAGGCAACGGGCTTTGCCCCCTCGGCATAGCGTGAGAGCAGATAGTGCCTGGTAATGATCTCTTTCAGCCGGCTTGTACACTTAAGCGGCGGGCCGAAATGGGGATCGGGCTTTATGGGACGCCTTTTTTTCCCCACCTTTGATATGCCCATAAGGGCTGGTGCGCCCAGATCCTTCATGAAATTGTAACGCAGTCTTTTGGCTAATGACATATGCAACCTAACTCGGATAAACCGGAAAAGTGCCTATTTATCCCGCTTGTAGCGGGGAAGTGAACTAAAGCCTGCCCTGGTGCGACACACTTGGGGTATTTATATGCCTTAAGAACAACTCATAATTGGCCTTCTTTGACACTGGTCTTTCAAAACCAGGTCTGGGCCAGGGTTTGAAGTGTCTAAAGTTAAGGTGTCGCTTCGCTCCGCATACCATATCTAAAGGGAGCATTGATGGTTTCGTAAAAAGTCGTCACTCCGGTGAAAACCGGAGTCCAGAAACTC